>JBBDRX010000027.1:0-9408 GCA_040905245.1 Balneolaceae bacterium
GGGTGGAAATATCGTTTTCCTGTAAAGCCCGATAGATAACCGGAAGGAATAGTACCGGTTGATGCAGGCAGAAGAGTATTCGTAAAAAGTTGTATCGAGCTTGACATCAGCGTGGATATTTCGGAGACTACTGTCAGGTAACCAAACGGGGTCGGCCATGAGACATACAACGCTTCATACCTTTACCATAGCTGTTGTCACTGCATTTCTGACAACGGGATGCTACACACAGGTTCAGACCGTCCATCCGGACCGTATTGGAAGCTACTACGACTCCGTTGAGCCGGCCGATAGAGATGCGGCAAAGAGGGAAGGACAGGAAGCGGCGGTGGATAAACGTCTTTCCGTGGCTGGCACTGCTGACGATTCGAGATATCTGTATGGATATGAAGATGGTGTGTGGGACGGGTATGACGATGGCTGGAGCGACGCGGAGCGGTACTATTTCCTGGACTACGAAGCGCGGGACTGGTATCATCGTTACGGCGCCTATCCAAGCCGCTCCTATTCTCATGTGACCTATGTTTACAATGATTACTCACCGTGGGGTTGGCACCCGTACGATCGTTTTTATCATCGATACAGACCCTGGAGAACAGGAGCACACTTCTATTTCGGGCTTGGAACGTACTATCATCATCCAATGGACTCCTGGTATGGCCGGGGATATGATTCGTATGGCTATCACTACCAACGATATCCGGCCTGGGGATATGGCGGGTACTACGGATACCCGTATGTTCATTCCGGGTTCTACTATTCTGGCTACCAAAGCAAGCGTGAACCGGAGCGGACCTACAGAGTCCGGAGTTCCGGGCTCTCCGGAAGCGGAGTTTCCCGTGAGCAGAGAACCCGGAGTTCGGCTTCCACAGTTCGAACCCGGCGAAGTGATTCGACACTTCAACAGAATACTGCCGGAACAAGAGTGCGTGGGACGACAACTGGCAGAACCCTGCAGCGCAGCCGTACTGAATCGGGATCCCGAAGCCGGGTAACCACTCGGTCGAGAGAGAACAACCGGGTCGGTGAATCCATCCGAAACCGGATTGAAACCCGTTCCGAGGGGTCTGGTGTGACGAGAAGTCCTGTGCGTTCGGTCCGTTCGAACAGATCAGCTGTACGCAGCCGCTCTTCTTCTGGCAATACTGTAAACCAGAACCGGCGAAGCAGTACCGATTCGTCCGTTCGAACTCCGACACGGACACGAACGCGTTCATCGGTGAACAGAAGCCGGTCTGTCAACTCTTCCTCACAATCTTCGACGCCCCCGCGTTCGTCATCCAGAGACCGTTCGGACTCTTCTTCGGGCCGCAGCCGATAAGTAAGCTCTTCTTCTCACGTATGGATAGCCGGGATTAGAGGAGGAAGTGCATGCAAACGATAATAGTTAACCAGACGACAACCCTCATGAGCTGGACCAGACGTTTCCTGATTACAGGAGTTCTCTTTTTACTATCCACACCGTTGTCTGCCCAGATGGCCAACAATCCCTGGACACAGAGCTATCAGGCGGTGCTGTTCGGGGACCAGCAGGTCTCACATGACCCGGTTACCCTGGTGATGCCGGGGGTGGCACAGATGTCCGGTTTCAGCAGCTATCTGGAGAACCCGGCATCGGCTGCGCTGGTCGAACAGAGTTTCGGATCCTTCGGAATTGCCTATCGGTCTGTTTCGCAATCGACAGCTTTTTTGAACCAGAGTCATAATCTGGGCGACAACCAGACGGGGGTGTCCAATATCGGATTCGCATACCGGTTCCCAACGGTGCAGGGACGGATGGTCTGGGGAGCTGGGTACAGCCAGCACTCCTACTACAACCGAGCCATGGGAATCGGAGGGTTCAACAGCGGAAGCAGCATCACCGATTTTTTCAAGATCCCCAACTCGGAGTACGCGGATGTCGCTTTTGACGCCTACGCTATTGATTACGGAGATGAGTTTGAAAATTGGGATGAATCCATTCTCCGGGTCGGATTTGAAAATTATGGAGAGTATCTGGGGATAGACCAGGAGGGAGAGATCTATCAGCGGGGGATGGCCGGGGATTACTCAACCTTTCTGGCTACCGAATTTCAGGAGAACCTGATGGTAGGGGTCAGTATCGGCCTCCGGTCCGGACGGTACAGATATTCCAGAACTTTTCTTGAGGTGGACAGAGAGGGCCAGTACAACGGATTGATTGCTGACAGTGACGGAGACGATGAACCGGATACCGATATCGATTCGATTCTTCTGAATGACGAAGTGCAGAGCGAATTTGTTTCGTTTGCGCTCCGGGCCGGGGCCATCTATCAAATCTCGGACCGGGTGAGTATTGGGGCTTCCTATACTTTTCCGTCCCGGTTATCTGTTGAAGAGGAGCTGGATGGCCGGATTATCTCTACCATGGACAATCTTGTCGAGTTTGAAGAAGAACTGCGGACCAGCTTCTCCTATACGGTCCACTCCCCCGGCCGGGTCCATTTGGGAGTGGCGTTGAATCCGCTGGAGAAAGTCTCTCTCTCCCTCTCCGGAGAGTATGTCGATCACAGTGGTACCGATGTCGGATTTGATGCGGAGCTGTTTGAGCAGGAGCGGAATGAGAATCGGTTTATCTCCGACCATTACCGGGCCGTCTGGAACTTCCGGGGCGGTGTTGCGGTGGATCTGGCCGATGATATTACCCTCCGGGGTGGATACGGGGTCCGGCCTTCTCGCTTTGCAACCGGTGGAGTTCGTGAGGATCAATTTTCTCTGGGCCTTGGAATGACCGTTTCCGACGCGGCTCGTCTGGAGATCGGTGCCCAATATTCACGGTGGCGGGACGAGTTTTCAGTAGTCTATTCCTACACGGATTACGACTATTCCACGCTGCCGGACGAACCACCGGTTCCCCGTACGCGTGATGAATTTGCAAACCAGGATGGAAACCGAATCCAGGTACTGGCCACGTTTCAACTCTTTTTCAACTGAACGGCCTCGGCTGTTACAGGGGGAGCCTGACCTGTCAGCTTCCCAGGTGAAATACGACAGTAACTGTGCTTTGAACCGGTATTGAGGCTTCAAAATCCATCATTGAGGCCGAGTCACTTCGCATTTCGGCCAGCTGGAATCCCTGTCGGCTATATGTCTGGTGTGATGTGTGAGTGACACTGTGGACCTTCTCTATACATCGTCCCAGGGCAGCCGCAATCTGGTTTGCCTGCTCCCGGGCTGTAGAAATAGCAAGCTCCAGTGCCTCTTCTCGGGCTTTTTCCAGCTTGCTGGAGCTGAATGATCCCGAAAAACTCTCAAATCCGTTCTCGATCAGAGTCAGTTGAATCTCTTCGAAACGGGAGAAGTCCGTAAGTGTCAAGTGTACGGACTGGCTGGTCGTAAATTGGCGTTCGTCCCGCATCTGCCGGCTGCCTACTGTAATGGGTTGAAACGGGCCGAGATCCTCTTCAAGGTTCAGATTCTGAATCAGATCGGCCAGAATTGACTCTTGTCGTTTATGTTCGCGGAACGCCTCTTTCGGATTGTTACGAGTTACAGTGATCTGGATCTGGAGGTTTACCAGATCCGCCGGAACCCGAATCTCGCCGGTAGCATCCAGTGTGATCTTGTCCCGGGTAACTTCCTGTCCGAAAAGGGGGGAGGCTGTGAAGCATACGATTGCAAGTAGAGTGAATAGAGATTTCATGGCCCGGTGGTTTCTTAAATATCCACGTAGTAGTCGACATAGAGTCGCTTCTCAATAACTGAGTCGATAAACTTCACCGCTTTCTTGTGGTGCGGACTCCGTGTATACATCTGAAAATCGAGCTCATTTTCAAAATCACAGATAAGAACCACATCCATAGCCTGGTCGTGGTCACTGTTGATTTGAATACCGACTTCTACATTTTTGATCTCTTCGATGCTGGTTTTTAACCCTTCCAGTATCAACTTCAGTTTTTCGGCATTTTTCTCTTTGGTGGCGCCTTCGGCCTCCTCTTTCAATTTCCACATCACGATGTGACGTATCATGGTCTTCTCCATTCGTTTGGTTATTGATTTCTTCTTGCCCGTGGACGGAGTGTCCTATCGGTTTCGGGCAAACTGGAGATCGGTGTGATCTACCTGTTGCTCAATATTGTTCAACAGGTTCGGACAGAAAGATCCGGCCGCCCATAGAAAATGGTGTGCATGAGCATTTTGTTGCTCTTTGTGCCATCGATATAAACCCAGATAACCGGTTGCGACAGATTTCCGTTCCTTTTTGTTCAGGTCCTGGCCGGTGGTCACTGGCAGGTACAGATCACTACCGGCAAGAATCAGGTTCGGTTGCTCAATCGACTGTTTGTTCAGCTGGTAAATCCATGGCCAGAGATAGGAATTGTCCAACCGTTCTCCTGCGATGCTCCAAAGAGTTTCCCCCTCTTTCACAAGAATACGTATTATTTCGGTCTCTTCCATATCAGGCTTGGAAGAAGTCCGGCTGGACGGTTCAGTTACGATCTCTGTTTCAGCAGGGGAATCGGGGCTGGTGTCGCCGCCCGCAGGAGTGGGGTCGCTGGTTTGAATATAGTACAAAATCCAGATCAGCAGTGTGATAAATCCAACGATCGAGAGGATGGACCAGTAGATCCGTTCGTTCGTTTTTCGTCGATTGTGATTCCCGGCCCTGAGAGAGCTCCCGGCAGCTTTTGCAGTTAACGGAGAAGGTCGTTCGAGAATCAGCCGTTCCGGTTCGTCTCCGGACGAAACCTTCTCATCAAGTTGAATAAAAAACGATGATTCCGGGTCCTTGCCACCCGGTCGCTCCCGGATGATGACTTCCCCGCTCCAGAGCTGCTCATTTTGATCCGGTTTGTCAGGTTTCTCGACTGTATCGCCTTCCCGAGGAGGCATACCTGGTGCCTTCTGTTCTTGTGACGCGGGGTCCTCTGCTTGCAGAGAAGGACTCTCCGCCGTCTCTCTACCCTGATCGACCGGGCGAGCTTCCAGGTGCGCATACGGTTTATTGACCTCTTCACGAAGAGCTTTATACGGCTTGAAAACGACTCTGTAGTGAGCTGGTATTGTTATTTTTTCCCCCGTCTGAGGGTGTGTTCCACTTCGTTCTTTAATCCGGCGAAGTTCGAACTTTCCAACCCCGGACATGGAGACCTCACCATCGGTTCGGAGTCCCGATTCAATTGAATGAACCAGCTCCCGGACAAAGCGTTCTGTAGCAGCCAGGCTGCTACCGGTACGCCCTGACAGGCTTTTAACTAACTCCCTGAACGAGATTTTTTCACTCATGATTCTGGTGATTCTGACGGAATCGTTTTCATTTTCTCTTTGAGGCTTTTGGACGGAGAGAAGCTTGCAATCCGTTTGGGCGGAATGAGCAGGTCACAGTCGTAATGGGGATTATACATTTTCCGGACATCCTGAATTTCGGTCTGAAATGTCCCCAGCTCCGGAATAGTAAATCCGACTCCCTCTCCCAATCTTTCCGTCAGCTCTTCAGAAAACCGTGACAGCAATTCCCGGGTGTCTCGCTTGCTCAGCTCGAGTTGCTCTGCCAGTTGGTCAATCAGATCGCTTTGTGTCATATTCGTACTGTTGGAGTTTTACTATCACCAATAAACAAATTTTTGGGCACATTTTGAATGAGGCCCAAATGCCTGCCGGAATCCGGGCGTGAACGAAGCGAGAGTCCGGACTGTTTGATTGCTTGAAATGTTGAATTACCGGCCATCGGAGAGTTGAAGAGAGTTGGCCCTGATTATGAATTCAGCAAGGGAAGCCGTAATTTTATCTTCTTCTGGAAGTTTATGGCAAAACACTACTATTTATAGAGGAGCTGTTCGAAATGAACCACGACAAAGAGGCTTTACACACAGTTGACATGGAGGATTTGACGCATGACGAGGTTGGAGACAACCATGTGATTACCTCTGTGGATACACCCTTACGGGACGATGCATTCGAAATGAACAAGGATCAAAAGATTGAAGTAATTCGTGATCACTTTAAATCCATTATGGAGACCCTTGGGCTGGACGTCGACGACGAAAGCCTGAGTGGAACGCCATTACGTGTTGCAAAGATGTATGTGAATGAGATTTTCAGGGGCCTTGATCCTGCCAATAAGCCCGTTGCCAGAAAGTTTTCCAATGAGTACGAGTATGGTGACATGGTTGTGGAAAAGAATATTCAGGTTTCGTCCTTCTGCGAACATCACTTCTTGCCGTTTATCGGAAAAGCTCATGTTGCCTATATGAGTAGTGGAAAGGTGATCGGGTTGTCCAAAATCAACCGGATCGTCGATTATTACTGCCGCCGTCCACAGGTACAGGAGCGGCTTACGCTTCAGATAACGAATGAGTTGGTCGAGGCGCTGGAGAGTGAAGATGTTGCAGTATTTATTGAAAGCCGTCACTTTTGTGTATCCATGCGCGGTATTCAGGATACGGCCAGCAGCACGATCACCTCGGAATACCGTGGCGCTTTCCGGTCCGGTGAGGTACAGCGTCGCTTCCTGGATTATATCCGAACAGAAACAGAGATGTAAATCTGTACGTTATCAGGCAACATCATGCCCGACTTTGAAGAATTTCCTGTTCTGCTCTACAACAGTCTGACTCGGAAAAAAGAGCGGTTTAAACCGATCAAATCCCCCCGCGTCGGGTTGTATGTCTGTGGCCCTACGGTATACGGAGATCCTCATCTGGGGCATGCAAGGGCGGCTATTACTTTCGATCTGGTGTTACGATATCTGGAACATCTGGGGTATCGGGTCCGGTATGTCCGAAACATCACCGATGTGGGACACCTGGAGAACGAAGAGGCAGAGACCGGTGAAGACAAAATTCTGAAAAAAGCCCGGCTGGAACAGCTGGAACCGATGGAGATCGTCCAGTTCTATACAAATCGTTACCATGATGGCATGGATGCTCTCAACTGCAAAAGGCCCAGTATCGAGCCGTCGGCTACAGGGCACATTATCGAACAGATCAACCTGGTCGAGCGGATTCTGAAGAATGGGTGGGCGTATGAAGTAAACGGAACTGTCTACTTCGATCTGCAAAAATATGCTGATGCGTATGACTACGGAACTCTTTCCGGTAAGATTTTGGACGAACTACAGTCCGGATCCAGAGAAACAGAAGGCCTGGACGAAAAACGGAACCCGCACGATTTCGCGCTCTGGAAGAGAGCCGAACCGGGCCATATCATGCGTTGGGAATCTCCGTGGGGTGAAGGATTCCCGGGATGGCATGTGGAGTGTTCGACGATGAGCACCAAATATCTGGGAGAGCGTTTCGATATTCATGGTGGTGGCCTGGATCTTCAGTTCCCTCATCATGAGGCCGAAATTGCACAGTGCAGGGGAGCCTATGGAGACGAGCCGGCTAACTACTGGATGCACAACAACATGGTGACTATAGACGGCGCCAAAATGAGCAAGTCTGCCGGAAATTTTATCACATTGGATGCTCTCTTCTCGGGAGATCACGAACTGCTTCAGAAAGCCTACGATCCAATGGTGGTCCGTTTTCTCATGCTGCAGTCCCATTACCGAAGCAAGATCGACTTTTCAGATTCCGCACTCCAGGCAGCCGAGAAGGGATATCATCGATTGATGGACTCGATGATACTGCTGGAAGAGCTGGAGCATCCGGGAACAGGGGCGGCCGGTGAGCTGGATAAGGATATAGAGGAGTACTGTGTTGCCTGTTACAAAACGATGAGTGACGATTTCAACACGGCAAAGACCCTTGCCGCACTGTTCGAGCTTTCATCTGTCATCAACGGCCTCTACCACAGACAGATCGACTGGGAAAAGGTATCCGAAACGGCGTTTCAGAAGATGAAAACACATTTTCGTACCTTTGTATCGGATGTCCTGGGGCTGACCGAACCTCCCCAAGAGAAACAGGAGAGGGCCGATCAGCTGGTACAGCTTCTGATTCAGATGCGTGCAGAAGCTCGCGCACACAAAAATTTTGAATTGGCGGACAAGATTCGGAACGAGCTGGCCGCTATCGGCATCGAACTGAAAGATGAAAAAAGTGGAAAAACAACCTACAGGCTCAAAAACTGAGCATCTCTCTCCCGCTGCCCGGGGGTTGCTTCTGTTGACCCGTTTCTATCAGGTTGTGATTTCTCCATGGACAGCCCAGAGCTGTCGGCACTTGCCTACCTGCTCCGACTACATGATTCAGGCCATACGTGAGTGGGGCGCCCTTCGTGGCGGCTGGCTCGGACTCAAACGGCTCTCTCGTTGCCATCCCTGGGGGACGTCCGGGTACGACCCGGTTCCGGAGCGCGCTTCAGAAAGCGAAAAGCCGAATTCTGTCAATACAACTGCTCAAAATCCTACTGACCATGAGTGATAACATGTTCTCTGAACGAGGTGATGCCGAACAGGTGGAGATGGGAACCCGTCTTGCACCTATGTTTGACGATAACGGTCTCATTCCCTGTATTACAACGGATGCGAAAACAGGAGAGGTGCTGATGTTTGCCTGGATGAACCGGGAGGCTCTGTCCCGGACCCTGGAGAACGGTGTGGCAACCTACTACAGCCGGAGCCGCGAGAAGATCTGGGTAAAAGGGGAGTCTTCCGGGCGAATACAGAATGTGCAGTCCATTCTTGTGGATTGCGACCAGGATGTGATTCAGCTTCGAGTAGAGATGCCAAAACCCGGAGCCTGCCACCGGGGATACAGAAGCTGTTTCTACCGGGAAATTTCCGACAGAGAGACAGGAAAACTCTCGTTTGTAGAAGACGAACCGGTTTTTGATCCGGAGCGCGTGTACCCGAAATCGAATTCATAAAACATAGAACACGGAACCTGTAACGGAGGGATACGATCTTAATGGAAACGCTGATTCGAAAGAGTTATTCCAATGCCAAAAAGGGGAGTGAACTGGTAAAAGACTGGATGGATCTTCTGGTCCGGCAGCATCAGTTCGACCCATCCGCAACACTCCTTGCCACATCGGTATGTAGTGATGAGGTAAACCGTACCTCTCTCAATTTTCACGACTATCTGGACCACTCCTCACCATTCGAAATGGGTGGATTGGCCGGATATCCATTTACCGGGCGTACAGGGCTTGGGGCGTTTCTGTCTCATATCCCGGACGGTGGCGGAGCGATAATCCTTTATGGGCCGCATATCGGAGTTTCCGGTTCCGGAGATGCAGGTTTTGTGAAACGGGTCGGGCAGAAAGAACACACGACCTGCTGCGGGGCTTTGCAGGCTACACTGGCCACTCTACAGGATTCGTCTGGCCCAACATCCGATCGCGATCTGGATGGACAGATGTGGAATATAGAGTCGGAACTGGCAGCGGAGAGGGAGGCGTTTCTTGAGAGTGAAACCCCGATTGTCGCAGTTACGGACGTGATGTACCGCAAGATTGATGAGCGAGTCACTCGGCTTGCAAGTGATGTAGCGCAGTCCTTTC
>JBBDRX010000028.1:0-9236 GCA_040905245.1 Balneolaceae bacterium
AGCAGCGGGGACCCGGGGCCGGCAGCTTTTGGACGGAGCCGGTGAGGTCAAATTTTATGGGGAGTACTATCCGGTTCGCGCTCGAATCGATCTGCTGGACGGACTGTCCGGACACGCGGATCAGCAAGAACTGATCGATTGGGTCTCGGAGCTGAAGTCACCGCCCGAACGGGTTTTTCTGGTTCATGGTGAACCGCAGGCACTGGATGCACTTCGGGTAAAACTTACTGACCGGTATGGATGGAGTCCGGAGATCCCAGATCTTTTCGGGATCGAGGAGTTGATATGGGAGTAGGGACAGTCGTTGCTGGACGGTTAGTTTCTGCAATACCTTACCTGGGAATACAAATCAACTGTGGATGCGGTAGGTACGTTTTCAGGACACCAGCAAAATCTCTTCAATCCGGTAGGCGTGCAGCATGTCGTGCATGGCCAGGTGTCGGAACATGATAAAGACTGAATAGGTCGTATACTCTTCATGAGTCGCCTCTTTGACCCACTCCTCCGGGCTCAACTGTTTCAGTCGTCCGACAAGTCGTACACAGTACTGCCTGCAAGATAGTGGATGTTCGGGAATGATATCTACGTGCACTGGAACAACGGGTTTTGATGCTGTATCTTTGTCCGATCCAACCTGAAAATGGTTTTTTGTACGAGTTATTGAACCCCGATAAACCGATCCGAATATGACACGATTCTCTGTATTTCAAACACTTCTTCTTCTACTTGTAATCGTTGGATTTTTCTGGTTATGGATACGGGTCGGGGATTTGGAACAGGAGAGTTCATCTGAGTCGTTACCTGAGGTACATGTTCTGATGAGCGAGATGCAGACGCATCTGCACAAGCTCTCGTTTTCGGTACTGGAGGAGAATGAAGCGTTGACTCATTTCTATCTTCATGAACTGGAAGAGGTGATCGGTGATCTTTCCGACAACGAACTTACGTACGAAGGGTATAAGATCAGCCAGTTAACCCGGCAAATGCTGCAGCCTGCATTCAGCGAACTGGATCGGGCGGCCGAACAGGGAGAGTGGGAGCAAATTCAGGGTCGGTTGAACAGTCTGGTTCAAACCTGTAACAGCTGTCACATGGCCACCGATCACGGGGAAATTGTGATACGGGGCAGGGCCGAGCAGAACCCGTTCAATCAGGACTTCTCTGCTCCGACTGATTAAAAGGGGCTTTTCGCTGTACGAACTGTTTACCATTCCCGCCGTCAGCGGAAGCATGTCTTTCTCCAATGGTTGCACCTTGTCGATAATCCGGCATCCGATACGTTACTCCTTTGAATGGATAAATTTCGGCTGGTGAATCAGGAGAGAGCCTGTTCCATGTCTTCAAGCAGATCTTCCGGGTGCTCCAGCCCAACGCTGATCCGAATCAGGTTTTGCGGGGTAATCGACCCCTCTCCTTCACTGCTGCGACGGTGCTCCCAGGTACTCTCCACACCACCGAGGCTGGTTGCCCGTCTGATCAGCCGGGACTTCCCAACGATTTGAATAGCCTCTTCGGGACCACCATCGATCAGAAAGGAGATCATCCCGCCAAATCCGCTCATCTGCTTTTTAGCGATGTCGTGCTGAGGATGGGAGGGTAGGCCTGGATAGTAGACTTCGTCAACGCGTGGATGGCCGGAAAGATACGTTGCCAGTGCTTCTGCGTGTTCGTTGTGCCCTTTCATCCGATAGGGTATGGTTCGGGTACTTCTGCTGAACATCCAGCAGTCGTGTGGAGAGGGTACAGCTCCGCTCATCTTCTGAGTGATCTGAATCTGTTCATACAGAGGGTCCATACGTTTTGTGATAATGGCTCCTCCCAACAGGTCGCTGTGGCCGCCAAAATACTTTGAAGTGGAGTGCAGTACCAGATCGGCTCCCAGTTTCAGAGGCAGCTGATTTACCGGTGTCGGCCAGGTGTTGTCCACCAGTAGATGAATCTCCTCCGGCCGGGTCAGTGCGCTGACAGCTTCAATATCGGTAATACGCATCAGGGGGTTGGAGGGCGATTCGACCCAGATCAACCGTGTGTTGGGGCGTATGGAGGATTCGATCGTATGGATGTCGGTCATTGGAATAAAGTCAATTTCCAGGCCCCAACGCATCATGATCTTATTGGCCATGATTCGGTTGCCCGCATAAACATCTTCAGGAATCAGTACATGATCTCCGGGTTTGAGCGACTGTAGTGTGGCTGTGGCAGCGGCCACTCCGGACGAAAATGCGGCAGCAGCAACGCCTCCCTCCAGATTGGCAAGAAGAGCCTCGAACTGCAGGCGATTGGGATTTCCCAACCGGGTGTAATGCAGGTCCTGTTCGGACCGGCCTTTTGAATCAATCTCAAAAATGGTGCTCGGCGAAATGGGAGGGACTACGGAAGATCCCGGATTCTCAATATCGAGTCCGGTGTGGATGGCTCTGGTTTCGAAGCGCATGGCAAAGGATTCTTTTTTAGATAATGAATCTTGGTTTCTGTAAAAATATACGATCCAGACTGGTATGACAAAGCCAGTGATTTTCCCCGGGGAAAGACCGAGCTCGTGCCGGTTCAACCTTTAAAACAGGCATAGAAATGCCAGTGATTCTGTATGGGATTGTCACTTCTCCGTCACTTTCCCGCGTGGAAAGGAGAAATCGGGTCCTTTTTTGCATATCCTTAAATGGATCCCTGACAGGAAACACTATTTTTCGACTCTAAATCTTGTGAATGAATAGCAATCGGCGACGAAATTTCATCGGCCAAAGCAGCCCCATCCGGCCAGGGAGTAGCAGGAATATTCGAATTTCATGGGTCAGAAGAGTCTTGGGCAGAATTCTGGGTTACAAACCGGATAGGGATCTCCAACAAGAGTTTCTGGACGAGATCAGTCAGATTTTCAATGAAGAAAAGCGGTTGAAGCCAGCGCTGGACAGTGTGCTGCATCATCTTGTTCAGTTCGGGGAATTTTCGCTTGCAGAGATCTGGTTGATTGGAGGCGACGGAAAGCAAATTAACCTGGCTTCTTCTTTGGCTGAATCGGAGCCTACGGGAATATTTTACCACAAAAGTCAGACCATTCGGTCGTTTCGGATGGGGGAGGGGTTGCCCGGAACCGTCTGGCAGAACGACCGGATTGAGGTGTGGGATCGACTGGACGAGCATCCTTCGTTTGTTCGTCGGGAAGCGGCCCGGGAGGCGGGCCTGATTTCAGCTCTTGGACTTCCGTTGATTCATCACGATCAGGTGATTGGTGTGTTGCTGTTTCTATCGGACCGTGAGTACGAAGCACTTGCCTATTACAAAGATTTTTTCCTGAATCTGGAGACCCGGCTCGGCTCGGAATTGAGACGCAAGCAGCTCGAGGAGGAACTGGCTCGCGTATTCGATACGGCTCCCGATATGATTGCCATGGTCGATTTCGATGGAGTGTTTAAGCGGATCAACCGGGCGGGTTGCCGCATGCTGGCTTATAAGGCCAAAGAACTTCTCGGGGTTCCTTTTACAGAACTTGCACATCCCGAAGAACAGGAGCGGCTGGAAAGTCTTCTGAACCGGCTTCCGGTCGGAGAGAGCGTCATCTATTTTGAGGGACGATTCCTGACCAAAACGGGAGATATCGTCTGGCTGGACTGGAGCTGTTCCATTTCCGAAGAGGAAGAACTGATCTACGTTGTTGCGAAGGATATCACAGAAAAAAAGACACTGGAACAGCTTGTGGAACGCTCCAGTCAGATGGCGCAGATCGGAAACTGGGAACTCGATTTTAGTGAAGACGGAGATGGCGATTCGATGTATTGGTCGCCCATGACCCGTGAAATTCTGGAGGTCGACGATGAATACAATCCGTCACTGACGGGCGGGTTCGAGTTTTACGAACCCGAGAGCCGCCAGCGGATTCAACAGGCCGTTGAACAGCTTATTGAGACGGGTGAGGAGTTCGACGAGGATCTGCTTATCACGACAGCCCGGGGACTGCAGAAATGGATTCGGTGCATTGGCCAGGCCGAACACATTGGCGACCGCTGCCTGAAGATCTACGGCAGCTTTCAGGATATTCACGATCACAAAGTAACAGAGCTGGAGCTGGAGCAGGCGGTGGAAGAGAGGAATGCCATTCTGGAGAGTATTAGAGACGCTTTTTTCGCTGTAGATCGGGACTGGGTGGTTACCTACTGGAACCGGGAGGCGGAACTTCTTCTGGAAAATAACAGAAGTGAGATTGTCGGGAAAAACCTTTGGGAGGTCTATCCCGATGCAGTGGAGCTCGATTTCTATTCCCAGTATCAAAAAGCGATGAAGACCGGTGAAACCGTCCGTTTTGAGGAGTACTACCCTGGTAAAGAGATATGGCTCGATGTAACCGCTTATCCGTCGGAGAACAGCCTCTCGGTCTATTTCAGGGATGTCAGTACCCGCAAGAAGGCGGATATTCAGTTGCGCCAGTTCAACGAATCCCTGCAGAAGCAGGCGCGGGAGCTGGAGCTCTCCAACCAGGAACTTGAGCAGTTCGCTTATGTTGCTTCTCACGATCTGCAGGAGCCGCTGCGGATGGTTACCGGGTTTTTGACCCAGCTCGAGAAAAAATATGCCGGTCAGCTGGACGATCGCGCCCGGCAGTACATCGACTATGCGGTGGACGGAGCCCGGCGTATGAGACAGATAATTCTGGATCTTCTGGACTACTCCAGAGTCGGCAGGGAAGAGCTGGAGCTGGAGGATGTCTCCATTCAGGATCTGGTGGACCAGGTTCTTGTGGTGCAGAAAGAGAGAATCCGGGAGAGTTCGGCAACGATTCATACCGATCATTTACCGGTGGTCCGGGGGCCCAGGGGGCCTCTGCTTCAGGTGTTGCACAATCTAATCAGCAATGCCCTCAAGTATCATCGCCCAGGGGTTCCGCCGGAAGTTCGGGTCACTGTCCGGGAGACGGATGAGGACTGGACTCTGTCTGTGAAAGACAATGGTATCGGGATTTCGGAAGAGTACCGGGAAAAAATCTATATTATTTTTCAGAGGCTGCATGCCCGGGACGAGTATCCGGGCTCTGGAATTGGGCTGGCAATCGTGAAAAAAATTGCAGACAATCTGGGAGGATCCATCAGGGTCGATTCATCACCCGGTAAAGGGTCACAGTTTCATTTTACCTTTCCCAAGCAGAATCGATAGCCGAACTACTGTCCGAAAGGAAACCAATCCGGAGATGGCCATGGATACAGTACACATACTGCTTGTTGAAGATAATGAGGGGGACATCGTACTGACAAAGGAGGCGCTGGCCGAAGGCCGTATTGCCAACACGCTGACAGTCGTCCGAAACGGCCGGGATGCGATCGACTGTATTTTCCAGAAGGGTGCCTATAAAAAAGCCAAACGCCCGGACCTGATTCTACTGGATGTGAATCTGCCGCTGAAGAGCGGACACGAAGTATTGGAAAAGGTGAAGGAGGATGAAGTAACCCGGCAAATACCGGTTATCATGTTAACTACCTCCTCTTCTGATCAGGATGTGAAACGATCCTACAAAGCCCACGCCAACTGTTACATCACAAAACCGGTCGGGGCGGATGCCTTTGTGCGAGCGGTATTGACCATTGAGGATTTCTGGTTTCGTCTGGTTCATCTTCCCGACAAACCACCCTCAAAGCCGATAGGATAGCGAAAAGAAACTGCCCATCGAATAGAGCCGGACATTTCCCCAGCCCACATCCTGTAGAGGCAATCGAAGGAATGGCTCAACGCGAAGGCTCCAGTTCGGGTGGACGTCCAGTTCGTATCCCGCAGACAACGCGGCATTGCTGAACCAGTGTTGCGACCCCGTACGATCCTCCCATTCCTGCACTCCGGCTCCACCGGCAGACCGGAACTGATACCTCTCTGTGAGCATGATGTACGAGGAGAGGCCGGCACTGGCGAAAATCCTTGCGTTTGTAAACTCCAGGACATCGAATCGGATTTGTATCGGGATATCGAGCATTAGACAGGCGGCTGTGATCTTGTCAGGAACCAATCCTCCATATCCGTATACGGGAGCATTGTGGCTCTCTGAATCTGCCGCATAATGTATTCTGGATGGAATCACACCGGCCTGTACCGAGAATCGCTCTCCGATCCGGTATCCGACGGTAATCCCGGCCTTGACACCGGTCCGGTATCTGTTTTCAAACGACCCGGCCGCCGAGATGTCGGGGGAGAGTGCCAGGGAGGCGGTCAGTCCCGAGCCTTGTGGCCTCCGTGTGTCGGGGCGTTCTGGATCTACACCCGCGGATCCACTTCGGCTGTCTGTCGGGCCCGCGGCTGCCAAAGCTGTCTGTGTATCGGCAAACAGCTGTCGATCCGACAGGTTGTCACTATATGCCGAGGAGTGTGGAGTCAGGGCAGGAGCTCCTTCTGGCAGCGATCGCCTGGCAAGTACGGTCCGGGTGGGCTCCATGCCGCCGGAATAAGGGCCTCGCGTCGATTCATCGTATTGGCTGGTATCTGCCGCGAATGAATCCTCCGGGTTGAACCGGTTCGTTGGCGGACCTGCCTCGACCGGGCCGGTCTCCCGGTCGGGATTGTCAGGAAATGGAGAGTCCTGCGATGTATCCGAATGAGTTTCGGTCTCGCCCTGCCCGCCTGGAGAAGAAGGAAATACAGGCTGTTGCGGTGGTGGGGTCGAGTACTCTCGTGCAATTTGGTTCAGTCGCTGGTGATTCTGCAGAGTAAAGTATCCCAGGAGCGAGAGAATCAGGAAGGACGCGGCTGCCAGCCATCCAATGCGTTTCCGGTAGGTTCGCTTCGCCTCGATCAGATCCAGCTTCTTTTCGAGCTTCAGCCAGTCCTCTTCCCGGTAGGGGATGTCGGGTTCCCCGGCTTTGTTTCTGAAGTACTCCTCAAGTGGGTCTTGTTCTTTCATCGGATCAACCGGTCAGGTTTTTTTCAAGAATCGTTCGTAACTCCCGTTTTGCCTTAAAGAGATTGGACTTGGAGGTTCCCTCGGAAATTCCGAGTCGATTTGAAATCTCTTTGTGGGTATACCCTTCAATAACATGCAGGTTGAACACCGTCCGGTAGGCCGGTGAGAGGGTTTGTACCATCGTGATAATCTCCTGATAGGAGATGGCACTTGTAATTGTTTCTGGATGGGCAGAAGCCTCCATTCCCGGCTCCCACTGCAACCAGTCCGGTTCCCGGTTTTGTTTATGAAACTGGTTGATTGCAGTATTGATCAGAATTCTGCGAAACCAGGGTTTGAATGGCCGGTTCATGTCGTAGGATTTGATGTGTTCAAATACATTCAAAAATGCGTCATTGAGGATGGTTACAGCCTCTTCCCTCGAGCCCGCATAACGGAGGGCGATACTCATCCCATAGGCATAGAAATCCTTGTAGAGAGCCTTCTGGCTCTCACGTTGCCTCTTCCTGCACCCATGGAGAATTTCATTCAGCAAAAGAGCAAAACGTTATGGTGATGTACCTGCTGAGGGCCGTTGCAAGCCAAACAGGCGGTTAATGTTGAATCCGAATCGAAAATCCCCCTCCCAGAATCGGTCGCTGTTATTGGCCATCATATAGGGGGCGTTGTGCCACTGTGAACTGGATAAAAAGAGCTGGAACAGATGCCCGCCCGTGTCAATATTTAGGGAGATGGCCATGGGATTGCTGGTTCCGGCCGGCCGGTCTCCGAATCGCGGCAGGTACTCTATGCCAATGGTGTAGCGATCGGAAAGCTGCCAGGCTCCGAGTATTCCTGCACCAAGCAGTAGTGGTTTCTCTTCGCCGTTTCGGGCGTGGATGGTTCCAGCCATCGGTGCGATTTGTACGGAGAGACGATGTACGGTTTTTGCAATCATCAGCGTTGCCAACCAGGATTGCCGGTCGGGAAAAGACATGCCGGTACCGGAAAGTGTACTGATTCCCGATGAGATGTGCATAGCCAGATCGACCGGGGCTCCCTCACGGGTTTGTTGAAAAATCGATATCTGACTTCGAAGGTCTACTACTTTGTTGAAGGTCATACGTCCGATACCGACAGATAACCACTGGTTCAACCCGTAATCAATCCCCAGGCGGGTGTTGGCTCCGTCGTCCAGTCCATAGAAGTGGTCGACCCCGCCCGAAACCAGCCCGAAGGTGTGCTTCACACTGCTGTTCAGGTTTTTTGCCGCAATCTGGTACACAGTGGGAAGGCCGATGTGTGTCGGGGCCAGAAAGTGTGATTCCACCGGCTGCTCGCTCCGTGCCGGTTCACGAGTCAGCTGTGCTTCTGCCCGGAACGGGAGCAGAGCAGTAAGGCTCAGCAGCAAGACAAGTGAACCGGTCAGGGGAAACGAAAGAGGTTTGATAGTCATCATAGTCAGGATTGAACGTTTATTTCGGGTGGGTTCGGCCGGAGAGTTGCCTCGATTTGAACCTCGACATGGTCGCGGACCCGGTAGAAAAGGATTCCAGGTGGTTCGATCTCGTGATCATCCAGGGATTGCGTCCAACCTGTCTGGAGTTGAATCCCGTCGGCGGTTGGGCGAAGCCACCCTTCAACCCGTTTTTCGCGGGTAATGCCATTTATGGTAAAAGTTCCGGATACGGTGACCTGTTGCCTGGAGGAGTCGGCTGGATTGAATGGGGTGACAAGCTCCCCGGTAAACTCAACGTAAGGAAACTCTTCGGTATTCAGTGTGCTGTATATGTCCCGGTCCCGGCGGTTGTTTCCGGTCTCCAGAGAGCGAAGATCCAGATAGAAGTCCACCAGGTTTCGGTCAAAGTCGATCATACCGGCCAGATGATCTGATTTACCGGTAAATTCGTGTAGTGGAACGGACGATTGAAAAGTCGCGATCCCGGTTTGAGTTGCATAGACTACCCGTTCCTGGTTTTCGTCGATCGCGCCCGCAAGAATGAGAATTCCGGGGACAGAGATCAGCAGGAGAATCATGAGGGAGGTTCGTGGGAAACCGCCGCCGGAGGCTGTCGTACTCCGGCGGAATCGCCATCTTGCCGGTATGCTGTTTTGTGATTTCATCCCGGCTATTCCTACTCTTCGGGGCTGTTAACCTCGATGGTTCCGGTCATATCCGGATGGAAGGTGCAATAGTAGTCGAAGGTTCCGGCCTCGTCGAAGGTGTAGTTATAACTATCATCGGGGGAAACCGTTGCGTTAAACAGGTCGTCTTCACTGGTAACTGAGTGATTGGTTCCGTTTCGGTTTGTCCAGGTGACAGTGGTTCCGGTCGGGACCTCGAGCGTTTCGGGTGAGTAGTAGTGATTCTGCATTACGACTT
>JBBDRX010000029.1:0-9220 GCA_040905245.1 Balneolaceae bacterium
GCAAACAGGAGAACGCCAGCCAGGACTACTCTGGCGATCCATTGGGTTACGACAAGTATTTTCGTGCGGCTCATGGCATCGTGATAGATTCTCGAAAAGATCACTTCAACATACAAAATCTCCGGCAAATCGGGGGGCAGATCCCCAAAAAGCAATACATTAACGACTAACAAGTAAGAGAGCTTTTCCGTAACTTTTATCTTTGATCATCCCAATCGGAAAGGATCACCACAGAATGATCGACAAGCCACACGATTATTGCGGCATTTTCGGAGTGTACGGCCACCCGGAGGCCTCCCTGCTCACCTACTACGGACTTCACGCCCTTCAGCATCGGGGCCAGGAATCGGCGGGAATCGCCTCTACCTGGTTCGATGAGAAGAAGAACAAGGCGGTGATGCCCACCTACAAGGATTTTGGGCTCGTACTCAATGTTTTCGACGACCCTGCTATTCTAAAGCGGAACCTGAAGGGGGATGCCGCCATCGGCCACAACCGCTACTCCACCTCCGGATCCTCAAAAAATCCGGCCAACATCCAGCCGTTTCGGGTTCACTACAGCAAGGGGAACCTGGCGATTGGACACAACGGAAATCTTACCAACGCCCGGCAGCTACGGGATCGGTTTACCGAACAAGGGGTGTTGTTTCAAAGTACGTCCGACACAGAACTGATTCTTCACCTGATCGCCCGATCACAACAACCGACTCAGATGGAGCAGGTGATGGATGCGCTCGGCCAGATTGAAGGTGCCTACTGCCTCGTGATCCTCACCGACGACAAACTGATCGCTGTTCGGGATCCCAATGGATTTCGGCCGCTCTGCCTCGGCCGAATCAACGGAGCCTGGGCCGTCGCCAGCGAAACCTGCGCCTTTGACATTATCAATGCCGAGTATGTCCGGGATGTAGAACCCGGAGAAGTGGTCGTCATCGAGCGGGATGTCCTTTCGAAGGATGAACCCGTCTCCTACTACCTGGACCGAAAGCCGGGTACGGAGACCAGCCAGTGTATTTTTGAATACGTCTATTTCTCCCGGCCCGACAGCAAGATTTTCGCCGAGAATGTCGACAAGATCCGCCGGGACCTGGGCAAGCAGCTGGCCAAGGAGCATCCGCTGGATCAGGTAATTCAGCGGTATGATGCCGACTTGAAACCAATCATCATCTCCGTACCGGATTCAAGTAATACAGCCGCCCTTGGATATGCCCATGAAAACCAGAAGATGGGCAACGACTGCAAGTACGACATTGGACTGATCCGAAACCACTATGTAGGCCGAACCTTCATCTCCCCCGGACAGAAGTCCAGAGATCAGAAAGTACGAACCAAATTCAATACTGTACGTGGTGTGCTTGAAGGCCGCTCGGTGGTCATTGTAGACGATTCCATTGTCCGGGGAACCACCTCCCGATATCTGGTCGATATGATTCGGGCAGCCAACCCGAGAGAGATTCATTTTCTGGTGAGCTCCCCGCCCATTACACATCCCTGTTTCTACGGAATGGATTTCCCCAGCCCGGAAGAGCTGATGGCCAACCGCTATGGTAAAAATATTTCGGAAATGGCCGACGCCATCGGAGTGGACAGTCTCCGGTATCTATCTGCGGAGGGGTTGGTCGAAGCCGTAAAAGAGTCCAATAGCTCTGCACACGGCTACTGCACTGCCTGTTTTACTGGCGATTACCCCGTGCCGGTCAATTTCGGGGTAGAAAAGGAAGAGAACGAGATTGCCTGATGTCCTTTGAAAAAGCCGAATTTATGACCAGCGCTCCAACCCTGGACGACTGTCCGGAGGCGACGTTTCCGGAAGTCTGTTTTGCCGGGCGTTCCAATGTGGGAAAATCGAGCCTGATCAACCGGATTACCAACAAAAAAAAACTGGCCCGGACCAGTAACACACCGGGAAAAACCCAGCAAATGAACTATTACAGGATAGAAAACCTTCTCTATCTTGTAGACCTGCCGGGATTCGGCTTTGCCCATGTCCCGGAGAAAGAGCGCAAACGGTGGGGGAAAGATATCCGAAACTATCTGTTGAACCGGCCCGCACTCCGGATGATTCTGCATCTGGTAGACATTCGGCATGAACCAACCGCGCTGGACGAACAGTTCTTCTACTGGATGGCTGCCAACGAAAAGCCGTTCAGTGTTCTCCTGACAAAGGAGGACAAACTCTCGGCCAACAAACGCCAACAATCGATATCAACGGTTCGCAAGATTTTGCAACAGATGAATATCGATGTTCCGATCCTCTCCTGTTCCGCGGAGACGGGGAGCGGAATCCCGGAGATCCAGGCGCTGATCCGTGAATTTTCCACAATCGAATCTCATTAACCAAACCATACGATAACTCAACCACATGTCTAAAAAGATCCTTCTTCTTGACAACGTCAATCCCTTGTGCGCCGATGTATTCAGAGAGCGTGGAATGGAGGCCGACCAACCCGCCAACCTGGACCGGGATGGGGTCAAAAAAATTATTGGAAACTACCACGGTCTCGTCGTCCGTTCCGCTACTACTGTGGATGCCGACCTGCTAAAAGAGGCCAAGCACCTTGAGGTGATCGGGCGAGCGGGGGTCGGAGTCGACAACATCGACATCCCCGCGGCCACCGAACGTGGTATATTGGTCATGAATACCCCCGACGGAAATACCATCTCCACAGCGGAACATACCTGTGGAATGATTCTCGCTCTCTCCCGAAATATCCCACAGGCGGTCAGCCGGGTGAAGGAAGGCGGCTGGGACCGAAAGAAGTTTATGGGTACAGAGATCCACGGGAAAAAGCTCGGAATTATCGGGCTTGGCAAGATCGGCTCGGAAGTCGCCGTGCGAATGGCTACTTTCGGTATGGACATCTACGCGTACGATCCGTTTGCCACCCGTGAACATGCCGAGAATCTGGGCGTGAAACTGATAGATCTGGACTCCCTGCTCGGGGAAGTTGACTACGTGACTGTACATACTCCTCTGACCGAGAAGACCAAAGGGATTATCTCCAGCAAAAGCGCCGGCAAGATCAAAAAAGGCATGAGGCTCATTAACTGTGCCCGTGGCGGCATTTTTACAGAAGAGGACCTGCCGGAACTGCTCGAGAGCGGTGTCATCGGTGGCCTGGCACTGGATGTTTACAGCCAGGAACCTCCCACAGAAGAGCTTTATAAAACTCTGGCTCACCCGAAAGTGATTTGTACCCCGCACCTCGGCGCATCGACGGAAGAGGCGCAGGAGAAAGTGGCAGAACAGATCGCGGAGCAGATGGCCGACGCTCTCGAACAAAAAGATTACAAGGGAAGCCTCAACAGCAAGTCCATTTCCCTGTTGACCAACAAGGATGTCCATCCCTACCTGGAACTGGCCGAAAAGCTTGGCCGTCTTGTCAGCCAGGTGAAACCGGAGAATGCCAACAATTTCAGCTTTGAGTACACAGGAGCCAGTGCACGCTACTCCGATGTTCTCACAGACGGCATCCTGAAGGGCATGATGACCGAGTATGTGAGTGAGGCTGTAAACCTGATTAACGCCCGCCACTACGCCGAAGAGCGGGGCTTCAAATTCAAGGAAACCACCAGTTCCGACGGCAGTATGTACAAGGACCTGATCACCATCCGGCTGGGTGACGATGCCATCTACCGGGAGATCTCGGCGGCCGTCTTTGGCCCGGGCGACTACCGGATTGTGGAAATCGACGACTACGGCATTGAGCTTCAGCTCGAAGGCGACATCCTGATGCTTCAGAATGTCGACCGGCCGGGTATGCTGGCCGCAGTCGCGGGCGCTCTTGCCAAACAGGACATCAACATCGGGGCATTGAGCCTTGGCCGGGCAGCGAAGGGAACCCGGGCGATCACCGCGTTTATCGTCGACAAGAAGATGAATGAAGAGGAGATAAAACCGATCCTCGAGATCGATGGTGTGGAGAACGTCCGATACATCTCTCTCTCCTGAGGCAGGGTGCTTCTTTGACCGTTACCCGGGGTTCACACTCCCGGCGGCGGAAGTAACACGGTAAAGAAACCGTTCGAGGCGGTGCAGCCATATCAATGGCGCACCGCCTTTTTTTGTGCCGCATTTTATTTCCGACGCTTACCCTTTGCCGACCGGCCCCTCAAAAAACCCGAAAGCACTCCGACCAGCACCACAATGACACCCCCGGCAAGTGTATAGAGTGGCCAGGCCAGTGCCAGTCCGGCTCCAGGAAGCAGGTCTTGCAGCGCACCCTCCACCATAAAAAGCAGAGAGATCAGACCGGCAAAAAAACCGATCATGGCGTCTTTCTTATCCGGCTTTTTAAACAGCAATCCCAGAAGAAACACCCCGAACAAGCCTCCATACGTATAGGAGGCGATACCGAGTCCCAACTCCACAACGGCAGGCCGGTCGTCTCCGGTGAGCTGTAACCAGGTAAAAAAGAGGGCAGACAGCACCAGAACCAGTCCCCAAACCACCGTGGTCAACCGGGAGATCATCAGTTCGGTTTTCTGCGTCCAGTTACGTCCGAAACGGGGTTTCAGCAGGTCAAAGGTTGTCGAGGAGGCAAGGGCGCTTAAAGAAGAGCTCAGGCTGCTCATCGCCGCCGCGATGAGCGCCGCGATAATCAATCCGGCGACACCGGGAGGAATCTCTTCGACAATAAACAGAGCAAAGATCTCGTCAAGAGTCTGCAATCCGAGATCGGCCGGGGTGGCCGCTTCGTAGAAGAGCCAAAGCAGAAGCCCGATGCCGAGAAAGAGGGCAAACTGCAACGCCACGACAACACCGCTCCAGACCAGCGCTTTCCGGCTGTCCCGAACATTTCGCGTGGACAGAAGCCGCTGCACAATCAGCTGATCGGTTCCGTGAGAGGCTATGGCAAAAACCGCCCCTCCAAACAGCGACACCCAAAAGTAATAGGGATTCAGAAGCACCGCGCGCCAGCCTCCTTCAGCGGCCAACTGGATCATCTGGAACTTCTCCTGCTCTTGCAACATCACCAGTCCATCGGAAAGCGAGACCGGGAGCCCCGCAATCATGATCCCGGCCGCAAACAGCGCTCCTCCCAGATAGACCCCCATCTGAGCCACATCCATCCAGATCACCGCTTTGATACCGCCAAAAAAAGTATAGAAAAGAGTAATCAGGGCAATGACTCCGATGGAGATCCCGTACAACTGAAAATCGTCCCATCCTGCAAACGCCCCGGCAAGCCGCAGGATAATCGCGAGCGGTATGGCGGTGGCAAAGAGCCTCACCCCGTCGGCCAGCAGGCGCGTTACAATAAAGGTCCCGCTGGCAGCCGTTCGCATGCCCGATCCGAACCGCTGGTTCAAATATTGATAAGCGGTTGTCATCTCTCCCTTGAAATAGGCGGGAAGGAACCAGATTGCCACAACAATCCGGCCCAGTATATAGCCGAAGGTGAGCTGCAGGAAGACAAGTGATCCACCGTAGGAGACGGCAGGAATACTGATAAACGTCAGGGTACTTGTCTCTGTGGCCACAACGGAGAAGAGAACCGCCCACCACGGCATCTCCCGGCCTCCGAGAAAATAGTCCTTTGAAGAATGCTGTTTCCCCGCTGCCAGAATTCCAAACACCGCCACGGCAATCAAATAAACAACGACTACGGTATAGTCAAGTGGTGTAAACCCCAAAACAGTTCGGTTTTATCCATGTCAGCCCCCGGCAAGAAACGGCCGGGACACGAAACGGTTCAACCCGGTTCAACCCAGGCCTTTCAGATAGTCGACTGCGTTTCTCAGCGCCCGGCCCCGGTGGCTTATCCGGTTCTTCTCTTCGCCGGTCAACTCGGCAAAACTTCGCTGCTCCCCCTCGGGCCGGAACAGCGGGTCATAGCCAAACCCGCCCGCTCCTCGCGGCTCCTCCAGAATCGACCCCGGACAGATCCCTTCAAAGAGCTTCTCTTCCTTGCCGGACAGTGCAATCACCGTCCGAAATCGCGCCGCCCGGTTGGCAACCCCTTTCATCTCCGCAAGCAGTTTCGTCACATTTTCGCTGTCCGTCGCGTCCTCTCCGGCATACCGGGCCGATCGCACACCGGGTTCTCCCCCCAGCGCCTCCACTTCCAGGCCGGTGTCGTCCGCCAACGTGGGGATTCCCGTCTTGTCGAACCAGTAGCCCGCCTTCTTCCGGGCGTTCCCCTCCAGCGTCGGGGCGTCCTCATCGACCTGCCCGTACACTTCCAGGTCCGCCAGGCTCACCAGCGATATTCCCAGCGGGGTCAACAGCGCCGAAAGCTCTTGCACTTTGTGGGGGTTGGCAGAGGCGATCAGCAGTCTATCCATGCTCCACACCCGGGATTTCACTCAGTCTCTGAAACTCTTTGTACCGCTCGTAAATCTCCTCTTCGGTCAGTGATTCCAGCCGGCCGGGGCCAAACTGCTCGACACAAAAACTGGCCATTACGGAGCCGAGAATCACGGCCCGACGCATATTCACCGGGCTCAGGTCATCGGTGTAGGAGAGCCATCCGAGCAACCCGCCCATAAACGTATCTCCCGCGCCGGTGGGGTCATGAATATCAGGTACCGGATAGGCCGGAGCCGAAAAGATCTCCCCGCCGGAAAACAGAAGCGCCCCGTGCTCACCCTTCTTGATAATCAGATGTTCAGGGCCCATTTCAGAGATGGCCGCCGCCGCCTTCACCAGGTTGGGTTCTTCGGTCAGTTCCCTCGCTTCCGAATCGTTGACCACCAGCATATCGACCATCGAAAGCGTCTTCTTCAACGACGCTGGAGATCCTTCGATCCAGAAATTCATCGTATCCATCACCACCAGGCCGGGGTTACGTACCTGGTCCAGTACCTTCGCCTGGAGGCCGGGTTCGATGTTGCCGAGCGCCACAAACTTCGCATCCCGCCAGTCTTCCGGAATCACCGGATCGAACCGTTCAAAGACGTTAAGTTGTGTATCCAGGGTGTCCCGGTTGTTCATGTCGTAGTGATACTTCCCCTTCCAAAAAAAGGTATCTCCGCTTTTATCGACCTGAAGTCCCTCCAAATTAATATTTCGACGTTTTAGCCGATTCATATCCTCATTCGCAAAATCGCGCCCGACAACGCCAACCAGCCGAATGGGGTCGGTAAAATAGGAGGAGGCCAGTGAGATATAGGTGGCTGAACCGCCCAGAATGCGGTCGTTCTTGCCAAAGGGGGTCTCTATTCCGTCATAGGCGACGGAACCAACAACTAATAAGCTCATAAATAATCTGATTCAATGGGTTGGATTCGATTCTCCGGCCCGCAATCTACAGGCCGAGCGCGACAGCAGCCATCAAGGGGGCTCCCGTCTGAAAACAGTGTTCGTCCACGTTGTATCGCGGGTGGTGCCAGCTCCAGGTGGACTCTGCCTCCTTGCTTCCGCTGCCGAGGAAGAAGAAGGTACCGGGAAAGTGCTGCTGATAAAAGGCGAAATCTTCGCCGGCCATCACCGGCCGGTCCATCTCGATAAACGAGTCGGTACCGAGCAGTTCTTCGGCGGTCTTTCGAAACGCCCGGGTTACGTCCGTATCGTTCTGAACAGCCGGGTATCCCTCGTTGAACTGGAACTTGTAGCTGCCGCCGGCTCCCTCGGCCACTCCTTTCAGAATCTCTTCCATGCGCTCCCGGATGCGTATCGCCGTCTCCCGGTTGAAGGTCCGGACCGTACCGATCAGGGTGGCCTTTCCCGGAATCACATTGTAGGTAGAACCCGCTTCGACCTTCCCGATCGTCAGAACCGCCGACTCGGTCGGGTCGACGCTTCGGCTGACCACCGTCTGAAACTGGGTAATCACCTCCGCGGCCATCACAATCGGATCCACCGT
This sequence comes from Balneolaceae bacterium, assembly GCA_040905245.1. Classification (GTDB taxonomy): domain Bacteria; phylum Bacteroidota; class Rhodothermia; order Balneolales; family Balneolaceae; genus JBBDRX01. The sequence goes on from JBBDRX010000029.1 coordinate 7,809, forward strand.
CAGATGAGGGCTTGCCGCATGGCCGCCCTGGCCAATCAATTCCACTTCAAATTCGTCCGGACGTGCCATCATCGGGCCCTCTTTTGTAGCCACCACTCCGGGCGGGAGTCCGGGAAAGGTATGCAGCCCGACAATCTTCTGAACGCCGGCCTGTTGCAAAAATCCGGTCTCACAAAGCAGGCGGCCGCCTCCCGGCAGCTTCTCCTCTCCCGGCTGAAAAATCAGCAACACCGTTCCTTCCATCTCCTCCCGCAAGTCACTTAGAATCCGGGCCGCTCCCAGCAGATTGGCCGTATGAGCGTCATGCCCACAACAGTGCGCACAACCCGGGCGCTGTGAAAGAAACTCCTGCTTGTGTTCGCCCTCTTCCTGCATTGCCAGCGCGTCAATATCCGCACGGAGGGCAATCACCCGGCTACTCTCTTTCCCACCCTTCAACACGCCGACACAGCCGGTTTCCAGGGGTTGTTCCACAGGAATGTCGAGTTCCTTCAGCTTGCTTACGACAAACCGGGTTGTATCATGTTCCTGAAAACTCACCTCCGGATGGCGATGTAGCTGTCGGCGAATATCCACCATCCACGGTGCATATTCCTCCGCTTTCTGTCTCAGTAGATTCATCGAAACGGTCATAACGATAGAAGTTTTGGATCGGTTTTCGTTCGAGCGTTCACGGCCCACGCACTGCTACCCGCGAACCCGCTTTGAATAGCACCCGGAGCCGTTGAATAACGGCCGGAAGCCCGGCATGCTGCTCATTGCCGGAAAGATAACAAATATTCCCTGTGTATCGTTATTTTGCCGAAAATCACCGCGCGATAACCCGGCGACAATCCATGGACAACACGGACGATACCTCTCTTCATCGCTGTAAAGACGGATCCCACACCCTCTATTCCAGCCGTTTCCAGCAGTACTACCACAACCCGAATGGGGCGATCGCCGAAAGCCGCCACGTCTTCTTCGATACTCCGGGCTGGATGGACAGCGCCTCTCCCGATGAACCCTTCCACCTGTTCGAAATGGGGTTCGGCACTGGGCTGAACCTGCTGCTCCTGCTGGAATCCCTCGGCCGGATGGATCACCCCCCGCAGATTGTCTACCACGCGGTTGAGGCCTATCCCCTCACGCAAGAACAAGCAGCAATGCTCAACTATCAAGAGCTGCTGGAACTGCCCGACAACCCGACCCTTCCAGCCGGCCTCTTCGAAAACCTGCAACCGGGAAAAAACCATCGCCAGATCACGCCCAACCTGACGCTGAACCTCTACATCGGCCGGTTCGACCAGTACCCCGGCCCTCCAGAGCCTCTCGGGATGATCTTCTTCGACGCGTTTTCTCCTGATGTGAATCCGGCGTTGTGGAACGAGGACGTGTTCCGAAAACTGGCCGGATGGTCGGCCCCTGACGCA
>JBBDRX010000030.1:0-9103 GCA_040905245.1 Balneolaceae bacterium
GAAGTAACCATCGACCGGTAGGTGGATGTCCCAGAGTGAAACGATAGCGAACCGATAGTTGCCACTGGTGTCCCCGATCCGGGTGTTCCGTTCTGTTCAGTCTGCTCAGACTGAAGTGTCACATCGGGTGAAAGATCGGTCAATACCCTGTTCTCGAACTCGTCCCGCACCGTAATAATAATTGTTGACTGCATGGTCCCATCATTCTGAATCAGTGATGGGGTTGCGACAACCGTGGAAGTAGTTGTACTCGGATCAGATGCAATCACCGGAAATGAAACCGACGTGCCCGACGTCTGGAGCAGGTCGTCCAGAGTTGCCGTTACCGTAACTTCCGTACCACTTTGGGTCAACGTGATAGAATGATTCTCCAGATAACCATTTTCAATCATTGCTGTTTCCCCGGCGGATATCTCGGAATCAGAGCTAAAAATAATATCCCCCGTGAAACTGGAAGTCCGATTCCCGTTTGCGTCAACGGCCTCTACAGACAGGTCAAAGGAGTTCCCGGCTGTCTGTGTTACCGGGGTCTCACCGTTCATGGGAATTGTCACGACAAATGCGTCCAGACCTCCGGCAACAAACTCAACTACCAGCTCATCAATCAGTTCACCATTGTTTGTCTCTTCGCCCAGCCATGCCTGTAGTGTGGCGCTTTCAATTGTATCGGAGGAGGTCAATGTCGCCGTGTATGTGCCGTCTTCCTGATCTACAGCCAACACCCGGAGCTGATCTTCCTGCGCACCGGCAGTGAGTGTTCCCGCTGTTGTCGCCAACTCCACTGTCTCCCCGCCGACGCCAACCGCATTGCCATACGTATCAAGAATTTCTACGGTCACCTGCGTCGTGCTCTCTCCATCGGCTGTCAATTCACTCTGCACCACACTCAAAGTCGACTCATCTGCGCTCACATCGGTTGGCGTCAGTGTAAAATAGTTTCCAAGCCCTGAGCGGTCTTCTGCGGCAGAATACGCCTGAATACGAATTTCTCCGGATTCACTCAGACTCACAGTATGGTTCGTAAGCTGGCCATTGACAAATGATGGTGTAGTCCCTCCCCCCTGGAGAAAGGCAGAGTCTGAGGTCAGTTCGACCGTGCCATTAAAATCGGTATAGGTATTCTCCTCCCCATCCAGTGCACGAATATCAATATCGAATGGCACTCCGGCCTCCTGAGTTCCGATGGATCCACCGCCCGCTGCAGTAATCTCGAACCCTATCAGACTCCCAGTACTCAATATATAGAAGTTGTTACTCACAGCCGGGCTGGAAATACCGCTGAACTGAACCTGAACCTGAACCGGCGACTCTTCATCAGAGAGACTATTATCATTGACGATCTCTACAGTATTGAAAATCGCCACCCCGTTGCTGTTCGTCGAAACCGTTGTCGTTCCAGTCAGAAACGTTTCCGTGTCGGGCTCCTCATCCATCGTCACCTGAACTCCGGATTGTGAAACCAGATTATTATAGGCATCCAGGAGCTGTAGTTCCATCGCGGGTGAAATCGTTTCGCCCGGGAGAGTATTTGTTGGCTGTTCGAGCCACAGGAGTTTACTGGCAGCTGCCGGTGAGATTGTAATGGTACTTGAAGTCAACGTATTGAAACCACTGCTTTGAAAATGAAGTGTTACTGTACCCGCCTGATTGATTTGAAGATCATCAAACGTTACAATCCCGTTCGAAGCCGTTTGTGTGGTCTGGCCCAGCAACGTTCCCGACCCTGACGCGATGCTTACAGTTACTTGCGTCGAGTTGTCGTTTGTAACAATATTCCCGTAACTATCCTTGAAGCGAATCTGTGGTTGTGTACTGAAAACACTGCCGGCAGTTGCACTACTTGACGGCTGGGTCTGTATTTCCATTGTACTGGCAGGCCTTGGCAGTACTGTGATAGTTCCCGATTCCGTCAAATTCGCACCACTATACGATGCGCGTATACGGGCTGAACCGGTACGGGTCGGGCTAAAGGTTGCGCTGCGAAGATTGTTGGCCGCATCCAGAGCACTTGATTGAATGGATCCCGTAATTCCGGTCAATGCCCAATCCGATTCCAGTTCAAGCTCTATATTCTCAATAAAATTCCCTCCTGCATCCCTGGCAATCGAAAAGACCTGTAGTGACTGTCCCGCCACGATCGACTGATCCGGAACCACCTGACCGGATCCATCACTGGCTGTTTCGACACGAACAGCATCCACAGACCCGGAGACCGTACTCAGATTCCCATAATTTAAACCGGTAGGACCGGTGGTACCCGTATTGGTAATTTGCCCAGTATTGGGTACATCTGTACTGGTAGGTCGCAATTCAAGTCCGTTGATGGTAACCCGGCCGGGCCCCTGCCCCTTTCCTTTGGTCTCACTTTCGTTGGTGACAGTAAAAACGACTTCACTGGAACTGATTGACGTAAAACTGACTTCCAATCCTGTATTGTTGGCCCCCACCGGTTCAATCAGAACTGAAATATCACCAGCCTGGAGTGCCGTGTTCCATGTATATCCGGATGGAAGCGTCAAGCGAATGGTTCCGTTAGCTGCAAGCTGTCCGGACTCCGTTTCACGTATTGTCGGGCCGGAAATCGCTGTGAACGTCTCTGTGGACACATTATCAATAGATAAGTCGGTACCACCGGATGCCCGAATCACATCCTGCCCTTTAAGCAAACCACTTCCGGTACCTGCAGACAGGCAGAGCAACAGTAGCAAAAGAGGGACTGCTATTTTGAATCGTTTGAACAATGAGTCGATCCGGTTCATCAAAGCCGTAGATGTTCTACTAAAATAATACGGGTATCAGAAATTACGTATGTATGAAAAATAAGAAATCAGCTACCCGATCGTTGTTAAATTCTATTCATAAAGAATTTTGTACTACAGGGGACAAAACTGTTCCAGTTGCAAAAAAATCTATTCACTCTACAACTGAGAGTATGGACATCCAATAAAGATGAGAATATATTCATACATTGGAATTATCTTTGTAAAAGAGCGATTTTTATAAAAAATACCTCTCATGGCAAAAGCAGCCCCTGTCGCAGAGGCATTGCTTTGAGTCGAATCCCAGGACAAGTCTTGTTCAACAGATGAATTGCAATCGAAAACCCTCATTTTTCCCAGTCCATCTACTGTTAATCATTCCTGTTTTACTTTGTCTCTTTCCAAGAACACTTTCCGGACAGGGATTTTCACAAAACGGCATCGATATTTCCATTTCAGCCGAAGTACAATCTACTACTATACAGCTGATTACGGTTCAGGGGATGGACTTCACCGGTGTAGGCCGTAACCAGCTCGAACTACGAATCGATCCGGCCACCAGTGAACGCGCGGGGAAAATGATGGCCCTGGGAGACCCGAACAGCTCTTTCCGGGTATCATTTCTGCGTAATATACAGTTTGCCAACATGGAAGGGGACGGAGTCATAGACATTGAGTACCAGGTAGCAGGATTCGAACTCGATGAGCAAGACAATTCAGATTTGATAGAAATGGAGAGCCGAGAATTGTCGTTCAGCAACGACGGGGAATTCTTTTTTTGGGTAGGGGGTGCCGTGGACCTGAATCGTGCAACACCAGGTACATATGAAGGGGAGTTTACTCTGGAGATCGAGTACCTCTGAACACAATAATGAGACATACGTCCATGAAACAGGGACTGGCAATACTACTACTCTGGATGCTGGCCATTCAACCATTGTCGGCACAAGAGATTGATTTTGGCTCATACGGGTCCTATACCGTCTCTCTGGATATCATAGAAGACCTTCAATTTGGCATGCTTGTCCGAGGGTCCGGACCGGAAGACGCCATCCCCTATCATATTGATCTGACGGAAGCGCTTGTGATTGATATTATCGGAGTTCCATATCTGGATGTGGATGTGGAGGTAACGGTACTAAACAACGGCTATTTGCTCCTTAACAACGACAGCAACTGTATCGGAGATCCCACATGCAGCATTCCTTTCACTCTTCAGGCAGCATACTCCAATGCAGGAGAGGAGCATCACTCTCCGGGAACTGCAGAAATTATTCCGGTGGTTGGAAATACGGCAAACATCCGTTTCCCTATCTTGAAACGACAGTTTCAGCCACCAGGGCCTCCCCCTCCCCCACCAACGGCAGAAATTGAATCTTCTCTCTCTGAAGAAACTGCGCAAGTGCTTCTCTACGGATCAGTAGAAGTAGCAAATGTAGATGTCGGCGAATATGTTGGACAAATCGATATTACAGTCACATATGACTAGATTCTTCGGTTATACAACTCTGCTTACCCTACTCCTCTTTCTGATGAACACTCTGGTAGTTTGTGGCCAGTTTATCAACGTTCAAATCGATGTTGAACCGGATGTTGAGGCTACGGTTGTTCGCAGTCTAGATTTTGGGGCTATCCCCACAGGAATTGGAGAGGTATCTATATCACTGGGTGACATGGATATGGGGGTTTTTTCGATCCAGGCTATTCAAACACAGCGCCTGCTGATCTCTCTTCAACAACCGACACATCTTGAACATGAATCACTGGATGCCAGAATCCCCCTCCACCTCGAACTGGCTTATACAGATTTTGGGATTAATGATTACAACCAGGCACGGGAAATTACCAGAGACATGGAAGAGATTGTCATTCAACCGATTCCTGGAAACATATCGACTGTCTGGTCTGCCGCACACATCTATGTTTATGGCTGGATTGACATTGGGAACGTTCCTGAAGGAGTATATACCGCCGAGGTTACTCTTTATGTTGAGTATGAATAATTGACTAAATCAATAAATAATATTTATCGTTCTAATAGGATTATTAAATATATTAAAACCGATTAATTAAGATGTTTTAACTTCATAGTTACTATGGCAGACACTATCTTACGTGTGAAGGTCAAAAAAGAAAAACTGCATTAAATCATAAAAGACAATGAAAAATAAAATCGCCATACTGATACTCCTCCCGGCACTTCTTCTTATTACAGGAGTAAATCAGCTATACGGGCAAGGGTTTTCATCACAAGGGACAGCTGCGATTGATGCAAACGTAGTCGGCGCCATACAAGTAACCAACCTGTCTGACATCAACTTCGGGTTGATCAGCCAGAACATCAATACCACCGCACCTGTTCTGGACCCTCAGGACAGTGGATCCGATGAAAATATTGTCGACGATGGCAATGTTTCGGTAGGGAAGTTTGTTTTTGAAGCTGCCTCGGAGCAATCTATTATATTCACATTCTCTGCAGCTACGCTAACAGAGGATGGTGGTGCGGATGAGCTGGAATTCACACCATCTATACAAGGTTCACAGGGCGATGAGACCGCTCCGAATGATGGAGCCCGAGGGGGAGATACCGCAATCAGCAATAACGATTCAGTTCTGCTCACAGGTACTCACTATACAGTCTGGGTTGGCGGAACCCTTGGTCTGGGAGGTTCAACAACAGCTCCGGTCAATGTTGGCGCTTACGATGGAACGTTTACCATTACTGTAGACTACGATATCTGATCGCGTATGAGGAGGAGACCATACCGGTTTCCAATTTTCTGAACTTACTGTTCAATTTTTTATATTGGTTGAACAGTAAGTTCCCATCAACTATCCGACCATGATTTCCATATCGTGTACTCAAACCACGACAAGAAGTCCCCTTTTTGTCGTGGTTCTTTTTTTTACCTGCTCTTTTTTTCTACCTGTAATTGGCTCTGCACAGGTGAGTATTTCCCCAACAGCTCTTTTTTTGCAGGAACGAGCACCTTTTGCAAATGTGATTGTTTCTAACGGAGCGGCCGATGCTCAGGAAGTATCCATCAGTTTCGACTTTGGTTACTCAGTAAGCGACGAAGAGGGAAATATTACCATGGAGTATTTGGATAATACTAATAGTCGTTCTTTGAATGAGTACCTGAATGCTTTCCCTCGAAATTTTATGCTCGACCCTGGCGAAAGACAAACTGTTCGCATTGCCGTTCGTGGCCTGAATGATGGTGAAGATGGGACTTACTGGTCCCGGGCTCGTATTCTGGCCAGCCCGATGAGTGCTTCAGTCGAGAGTGTTCAGCAAGAGAGTGTAGCGGCACGAATAAACATTAACTTCGAACAAGTTATTCCCGTATTCTACAGAAAGGGAGAGTCCGTTACCGGTGTTAAACTCAATGATGTCACTTTCGTGCAGAATGAGGGGAACCAAAACCATTTCTTAGTGGACCTGGAACGAACAGGTAACTCTCCTTTTGTAGGAAGTATTGAGACACGTATTCAAAATTCCAGTGGAGAAGTTGTACTTGAACAACGTAGTAACATTTCCGTCTACTACGATCTGAGAAGAAGACTTAATCTGGACAGAAACGATCTTCCGCCGGGCAATTATCAAGTCGATTTTCTCATCCAATCTCGCCGTCGAGATATCTCAAGTAGTCACCTTTTACAGATAGAACCTGTACAATTGACACAAAGCTTCCGTATTGAGTGATTCAATGGAGATGGTTATATCCTATCATCTGCTCTCTGTTTTTTGCTCTTTTACCCGCTGATCTCACATCTCAACAGGTTGAAGACGGTCAAGAAGTATATCTGTCCTTCCGGTATGAAGGCGTTGTTAATCAGTACATTACGGCAATTTATAAAGATGACGGGACATTTCTTCTTCCTCATCTGGAGCTGTTTAACGCCTTGAGATTACATGCTGAAGCAGATCTAACGACCCATTCAATATCCGGAAGATTTCCAGATCGAGGTCAATTCCGTATAAATTATCGGGATAGGACAGCCAGCCTCGGAAATGATGAAATTGAATTTGATGCCGATCAAATGTTCATGTCAGAAATGGATTTCTTTATCCATCCAGATATACTTTATGAACTTTTTGGCCTGGAATTTTCGATCAATTTTAATCAGCTCTCACTTCGACTTGATTCAGAACAGACCATGCCAGTGTTGGCAATAGCCGAGCGGGAACAGCAACGGGCCCGTGCACAGCAAACTGAAATCAATCTGATTCAGGAGTACTACCCATTACAATTCGGACGAGAGCGACATGTGCTACAGGGTGGCTTTCTTGATTATAACCTGACGGCAAATCTCATGAACGAAACGAACAGCTATCTGTTTCAATCCAGCTTTGGAGGAGAAGTACTCGGAGGGGATGTACAGGGAACTCTTTTGGGCAGCTGGTCCAGCAGAAGCCAATCCTTTCGTACGAACGGGTTCAGATGGCGGTACGGTATTCGAAATCACTCCTGGATCACAAGAGTAACCGTTGGGCAAACGACTTCGCGCGGCCTGCTACCTGTCTCATTCAGTGGTATTCAGATCTCCAATAACCCACTGGAACCAAGACAATTCTTTGATCACTACCGATTCCAGGGCAGGACCGATCCGGAATCAGAAGTTGAACTTTACCGGAATAACTCTCTGATCGATTATCAACAAGCAGATGAGCTTGGCCAGTACCGATTTGAATTTCCACTCACATACGGAACATCACGGTATAATATTCGAATCTATACCCCGGATGGTGAACAAACAGAAGATCGAGCTCGAATTCAGATTCCCTTTACATTCACTCCGCCGGGTGAGGTCAATTATGCATTGGATGCCGGGCGACTTGACAATCCACTTCCCGGTACCGTCGATCGAAGCCTGTTAACCAGAGGCCGGGTCAGTACCGGACTAACTAACTGGTTAACTGTTCGGGGTAGCGCCGACTATTTTGAATCCTATCATCAGTCACTTCCAACGTTTACGACAGCGTTAACCACTCGTCTGTTTCAACACTACCTTGTAGAAGCCGAATTAGCAAATGACGTTTTGTACCGCACCAGTGCAAATGTTATCTACCCATCCGGGGTTAACCTCGGAGCCAGTTATGACCACTATCTACGCGAAGGGGGCATTTACAACCGATCCGGTAATCAATCCGCAATACAAGGAAACCTGTTTGTCCCCATACAGATCGGTGAAGTCCCCCTCTTTTTCAGAACAGCATTTACTCGAGAATACCGCTCCATTTCGACACAAACACGATACAACTTGAATCTAAGTAGTCGAATTGGCCGTGTCAATTTTCGTTTCTCCTTCAGAGATGCTCAATCCGAACGTCTCAACTGGGCAACAACACCCGCAGCCAGACTCAATAGTGTTGTGACGTATACCTTTTCACGTAGTCGGGCAACAGCACGTCTGTTTCGAGGACTCTTTTTGAGAGGCCAGATTACCTTCCTGCCCCATCAATCCCAAATCTTCGATGCCGAACTCCAGGTCAGTCGTCGTGTTCTTGGAAATGGGCGTTTCCAGCTGGCCGGTGGCCGAAATATATTTGGCGATTACAGCTTCTTCCGATTCAATCTCAGTTTCGACTTCAATCGAATCCGAACCAATACCTCTGCCCGTAACAGTCGAACAAATTACAGTTTAAGTCAGGGCATTCGAGGGTCTGTCGGAATGGATCCTGTCAACCAAAACGTAAAGCTCAATAACCGACAACAAGTCGGTAGTGCTGCACTGGCAGTCCGACTGTTTGTCGATAAAAATAACTCCGGTTCTTATGACGATGGAGACGAACTTCTTCCCAATAACGCAATCAGAATTGAACGTGCCAGCGGGGCGATTTTCTATGAAAACGGTATCAGCTATCTGAATCTGCTTCAACCGTACCGACAGTACAATCTCTCCGTCAATAAATCCGCATTTCATAATCCCCTTCTGGTTCCGGTCACTGAACGGTTTTCTATTGTAACAGATCCAAATCAATATAAAATCATTGACATTCCTCTCTATACTTCAGGAGTTATTGAAGGAAAAGTACTTCGACTGGTGGATGGTACCAGACTCCCCCTTTCCGGAGCCAGACTATTTCTCAGAAACATAGATGTGGAAAGTGATTTTTCGGACTTTGAACAAGAACTCAGAACCTTTTCCGATGGATCATTCTACTCCTATGAAATTCCACCGGGAACCTACGAAATTCAAATCGACCCACAACAGCTGGAACTTCTCAACATGGAGGCAGAAACAGTTGAATTCACTGTGGAGTCTCTTGCAGAAGGTGATTACCTGGAGAATCTGGACATAACACTGACCCCCCCCAGGAAGGATACTGCAGAAACAGA
>JBBDRX010000031.1:0-4297 GCA_040905245.1 Balneolaceae bacterium
GGGGGTAATACGTCCCAGGCGGCCGACCTGGAGGGTGATCGATTCCAGCAATGTTGTAGCCTGTTCGGCTTCAAACTTGTAGGCAATCGCCCATCGGGGCGCTTTGGAAGTGAAACCAAGAGTTTGCCGGGCTGCCGGTTCGTTGACTTTGACCACCACACCGTCGGTGTCGTACGGAAGTTCGTGGCGAAGGGTCTCCCAGTCGTGAATAACCTCCAGAACCTGGTCGATGCCGTCACAGAGGAGGCTGTACTCGCAGACCGGAAGTCCGAACTCCTTTAGCTGTTGGAAAGCCTCCATCTGGGTAAGTGGGTGCTCGCCGTTGGTCATCAGGTCGAAGGCAAAAAACCGGATAGGACGCCGGGCGACCTCCCGGGGGTCCTGCATCTTCAGGGATCCGGCAGTCGAATTTCTCGGGTTGGCAAAAGGATCCATGCCCTGCTCTTCCCGGTTCTGGTTCAGCCGGACGAAGGCTTCCCTCTCCATATAGGCTTCTCCCCGGACTTCCAGGACGGGTGGTGCATCTTCTTTGAGCTGCAAAGGGATGTCGCGGATGGTTCGCAGGTTGGGGGTGATGTTGTCTCCTTCCCGGCCGTCTCCGCGGGTGGCACCGAGCGTCAGCTCTCCGGATTCATACCGCAGGCGGATGGCCGCGCCGTCAAATTTGAGTTCGGCCGAATAACTGAAGGGCTCGCCGTCCAGGCCCTGTCGGACTCGCCGGTCAAAATCGCGCAGCTCCTCTTCGTTGTAGGTATTGTCCAGGCTGAGCATCGGTACCGGGTGCCGAACAGTGGGAAAGGCTTTGCTGGGTGTGCCGCCGACCCGTCGTGTCGGAGAGTCGTCTGTCTGCAGTCCGTACTTCTCTTCCAGCCGGGAGAGCTCCTCCAGGGCTTCATCGAATTCCCGGTCGGAAATAAAGGGTTTTGCCTCTTCGTAGTAGGCCTGATTGGCCCGTTCGATCAATGCTCTCAGCTCTTTGACCCGCTTCTGCGCCTGCTTCCTGTCCATACGAATCAGTTGAATGTAGGCCGTATCTGAATGCTGTCGGGTTCGGCAATACCGTCCGGAAGGTCCAGCGGCTGCTCACGACTCCATGAGGGATCGGACGAAAAGAACGAGCGGGTCAGCTCAATGCTGTTCTCATTCGGGTTGTAGTGCTCCTGACGGGGGTTCTCGATGAGGTGGCCATTCAAAAAGAGCAGCATGTTGCTGTAGATTCCTCTTACGCGTATGGTATCCCGAAATTCAAAGTTGTAGCCGGTTCCCTGTTCGAGCCAGTAGGGGTCGATCCGGGGTTTCAGGTCCGACCAGACGCGTACCGGATCCAGACGGTCCGTGGCCGCATAGATCGTCAGGTAGAGGGTCTCGTCCAGGGTGGAAGCCTCCGCGGGTGCATCGCTGTCCATGGACTCCTGTCCGCTTGAGGCATCGGCCAGCCCCAGGCTCAGATTCTGATTTGGCCCGTCGGTTTCGGTGGGTTGAGCCATTTCACTCTCCGGCGTTTCCGGAAGGCCAAACTGCTCTGGAATCAGATCGGTCCAGAAGATGATATAGATACCAATCAGCAGCAGCAGGACGGTTCCGATAATTCCAATGGCCCGATTGGGTGACGTCCGCTTCGGCTGATTAATCTGATGCCCCATCTTGACCCAGTCGATGTCGCGCTCTTTTCGTTTTGGGGATTCCGGTTCACTTGCAGGCGGCGGGGTTTTGGACGATTTGCTTGTAGATGGTTGGCCCGAATCCGGCCCGGATTTGTCACGGAATGAACCGGTTTGTTTGCTTCTTTCAGCGCGGCCGGATGTCTCTTTGGACGATTCGGTCCGGGCGGTGGGATCTGTCCGGCCTGTTTTCCTGGCGTTTTCGTGATCTTTTGAGCCTTCCGGAGGCTTCCGGTTGTCGGCTGTGTCGGATGGATCGTCCATATCGCGGCTCTCCGTGCGACCTGTCTTCTCTGAAGAATCTGTTTGCCGGCCTTCAGAACTCTTTTCGCGGTCTTGTGGCGGTTTTCCGGAGCTCCATCCGGGGGAATCGCCCGATTCGGACCCGAGGGGGCGTGGTGCGGTTTTTCGGTCGATATCCGAGAAGGGTTCCAGCAGTTCCCCGTTATACTCTCCCTTCTGTTGAAGGTCCAGAGACGTTGTGGTCAACTCATCGTCCAGCTTCAGGGCCCTGGCGTAGGTTCGCACGAAACTTCGAACATAGATGCTGTTTTCGTTCGGATCTTCGAATATGGAGCCGTTTTCAATCCGTTTCAAGGTTTCCAGGGGGATGCGTGTGGCCTTGTGCAGGTCCTCCAGCGTCCATTTCAGGTAGAGGCGGATGGTGGCCAGATCTTTGCCGAGTGAGCTCATACGTTCGGATTCATTATCATGGGCGTATCGAGTAAATCTAAATAATTATCCATCCTCGAAAAAGCCTCCGGGAAAATAAGTGGAGTGTAAGGATTTGCCGTCAGGCGGCTCCTTCTTGTAACGGGTTGTGCCGTTTCTCCGGATTTTCCGGCCTGCTGGTTGTCCCTGGTACGATACTGGCTGGTTCCGGCCTTTCGGACGGCGGTATCCGGGTCGGTTCAGCCCGATTGCAACCAACAATAAAAATTCCGTAAAAAAGATGGACCATCGGATAAACAACGCATCCGGCAGCCCGTTTGGTGTCCGGGAGATCGGCAGGGGAGTGATGGAGTTGCTGTTTCCCCGTATCTGCCGGATTTGCAGACGCTATCTGGCCGATGGAGAGCACGCACTTTGTGAATACTGCATTCGGAGCCGGTTCGAATGGTCGTCGTTGCGTTTTACCGGGGTCCGGCAGCCGATTCTTCCCTGGTATCTTCTGTTTCGGGTGGCTCTCTGGACGTTTGGCAGATCCGGACGGCTTCGCCGCTTGCTGCATCGTCTCAAATATGGCGGGGATCGTGCGATCGGACTGGACTTCGGGCGGGAATTGGGCCGGCTGGTGAGCAGGGAAGCGGCTTCTACAGGGATGGAGCTTCGGTTTGAACCGCTTCTTGTACCGGTTCCACTTCATGATTCCAGACGCTACAGGCGGGGGTACAATCAGGCGGAGGTGATCTGTGAAGGGGTGTCGATGGCGACGGGGTGGTCAGCGCTGCCATCCGGCCGGCTGATTCGACGGCGGGACACTCGCAGCCAGACCGGGTTCGGGCCGGAGAGCCGGCGCAAAAATCTTGAAGAGGCGTTTGCACGACGCGGCCTGGAGTTGGTTCCCGAGGAGCTTCCGGTGATTGTGGACGATGTCTATACGACAGGAGCGACGGTTTCGGCTGTGGCGCGGCAACTGCGCGAGGCGGGTGCCCAGCAAGTGGCTGTTGCTACGGTGGCCGATGTCTGAACGTCGTTTCGGCCATTCATTTTCTGCCAGATTCGGCCTATATTTGCCGGCATGGGATCACTCTTTTCGCAGGTACAGAATGTGTTTGAATCGGGCAAGCTGACGGTGACGTCGGGCGGGCACTGGTTTCATGCAACGCGAAAGACCGTGGAGGAGTTTGTACCGGGCCTGCTGGAAGTTCAGGAGTTCGACCGGCTTATTCTGGATGCGGTGACCTGGATCGAAAGTACCGACAGCCTGTCACTGCTTCTCTATTTTGCCCTGGTTTTTCTGCTGCCGGTGGAGACGGCGGTAGCGGTTACGGTAACAGTTCTCTTCTATGCGTTCTGGTATTTCCGGAAGAGCGCATTTGTTTCACTGCTGGCGACTCCGCTTCTGAAACTGCTGAATCTGGATGTTCTGCAGATCGGGGTGGCGGCCCTTGCACTCACCTTTCTTGGGATGGGAGGGAACTATTCGGGGCTGCTGTTCGGAATTCTCTTCTTTTTTCTCTTCAAGGTGGGCCTGTTGCGGCTGTTGCTGATTCGCCTGGGAGCTGACCACTGGAGGGATTCGCTGCCACTGAACGACCGGGTGCTGAAGATGGTTCTGGTGCGGCACTCCATTCGCGAAGACCTGACTCCACCGGAGGTGGAGAAGCTGGAGGAGAGTATCCGGGAGGGGGTATTGACTGTCAAGGAGCGAATCAGTAAAAAGTGATTCCTGTTCGTGCACCTGTTCAATTTCAACTGAATTTGTGAGTAGCTATTGTGAGTGAAGCAGTACGCAACATGTTCGCCGATATCGCGGACGATTACGACCGTGTGAACGGGATTCTCTCGTTTGGGGTACACCACCTCTGGAGAAACGAAACCGTCTTGCAAAGCGGGGTCCGTCCGGGAGACAAGGTACTGGACTGCGCGACCGGCACCGGAGATTTGGCCATTGCGTTCAAGCGGGCGGTGGG
>JBBDRX010000031.1:4307-8999 GCA_040905245.1 Balneolaceae bacterium
GAGAGGTACTCGGGACCGACTTCTGCCGGGAAATGATTGAACACGCTCCCGAAAAGGCGGTGGACCTGGGTTTGAAGGTGGCCTTCGAAGTGGCCGACGCGATGAATTTGCCGTACGAAGAGAACCGGTTCGATATTGCCAGTATTGCGTTCGGGATTCGGAATGTGGACGATCCTGTGCAGGCGTTACGGGAGATGGCGCGCGTGGTTCGTCCCGGAGGCCGGGTGGTGGTTCTGGAGTTTGGCCAGCCAAAGGGGCTTTTCCGGTTGCCGTATCGCTGGTACAGCCAGCATGTGATGCCCGCTGTAGGGGGATGGCTGTCCGGAAACCGGGAGGCCTATACCTATCTCCCCAAAACGAGTGCGGCCTTTCCGGCCGGGCAGGCGTTTCTGGATCTGATGGATGAGGCAGCGGTATTCAGCCAGCGTCGCGCCACACAGCTGACCGGCGGTATCGCCTATGTTTATGTGGGGACCGTAGCGTAGAATTCCTATATTTGATGACGTAGAATCGTAGAATGCAACCCGGAGCTTGATGATGCATATTGAAGAGATCAAGAATTACATCCCTCATCGTTACCCTTTTCTGCTTGTGGACCGGGTGCTGGAGATCGACGAGAATCGAATTTTGACGATCAAGAATGTGTCGGTGAACGAGCCGTTTTTTAACGGTCACTTTCCCGGTGCGCCGATTATGCCGGGGGTGCTTCAGGTAGAGGCGATGGCGCAGAGCGGGTGCATCTTGATGATGAAGCACAAGGTGGAAGATCCGAAGAGTTCACTGATTGTCTTTACCGGGATACGAAGTGCCAGGTTCCGCCGGCAGGTGGTGCCTGGTGATGTATTGCAGATGGAGGTGGAGGTCGGGGCTATGCGCCGGAACTTTGCCACCATGAACGGACGGGCGACGGTGAATGGAGACGTGGCTTGTGAACTGGAAGCATCAGCGGCGATCGTACCGCAGGAGAAACTCTGATGAGTACCCAATCCAATGGCCGGCCGGCAAGGGTGACCACCCAGACTGTTGTGGATATGAAGCGCGACGGGGAGAAGATCGGTATGCTGACGGCCTATGACTATACGATGGCGCGGATTGTGGACCAGGCCGGGATTGATGTAATCCTGGTGGGCGATTCGGCCAGTAATGTGATGGCCGGCCACGAAACTACCGTACCGATGACGCTGGACCATATGATCTACCACGCCTCGTCTGTGGTTCGCGGGGTTCAAAAGGCACTGGTAATTGCCGACCTGCCTTTTATGAGTTTTCAGGTAACGGCCCGGGAGGCGCTGAACAGCGCGGGCCGGATGATGAAGGAGGCGGGGGCCCATGCGGTGAAGCTGGAGGGCGGCGCGTCCATTGCCGATACGGTGAAGCGGATTGTGGAAGCCGGAATTCCTGTGATGGGACATCTGGGCCTCACTCCACAGAGTATTTACAAGTTTGGCACCTACAAGGTCCGGGCCAAGGAGCAGCAGGAAGCCGATGAGCTGATTCGAGACGCGAAACTGTTGGAAGAGGCGGGTGCTTTCGGTGTTGTCCTGGAGAAGATCCCTTCGGAGCTGGCGAAGAGAGTGACCGAATCGATCTCGGTACCGACAATCGGTATCGGGGCGGGCCCGCACTGTGACGGGCAGGTGCTGGTGCTGCATGATATGCTGGGCCTGAACAAGGATTTTAATCCCCGTTTTCTGCGTCGATACGCCGATCTCGATATGGAGATGACCCGGGCGATCCGGCAGTATGTCAAGGATGTGAAGTCGGTCGATTTTCCCAACGATAACGAGCAGTACCACTAAGCTGATGGCCAACCCGGAGAAACCGCTGATACTGGTCTGTAATGACGACGGAATATTCTCTCCCGGGATCAGGGCGCTGGCCGAAGTGGCCGATGAGTTCGCCGATGTGGAGATTGTCGCGCCGGACCGGCAGCAGAGTGCTGTGGGCCATGCGATTACGGTCTCCACGCCGCTGCGTTCCCGCTCCTTTATGATTGACGGGCGGTTCAGCGGTCAGGCGGTGTCGGGAACTCCGGCCGATGCGGTGAAGCTGGCGCACAACCAGCTGCTGAAACGCAAACCCGACCTGATCGTGAGCGGGATCAACCATGGCAGCAATGCCGGAATCAATATTCTCTACTCCGGTACGGTAAGCGCGGCCACGGAGGGAACCATTCTCGGGTACCCTTCGATCGCCATCAGCTGTACAGCCTACCATGAAGATGCCGACCTGAAAGGGGCACAGGAGGCAGCCAGAAAGGTGATCGGGTATGTTCTGAACCACGGGTTGCCGAGAGGGGTTACGTTGAACCTGAATGTACCGGAAGGCCCGTTGAAGGGGGTCCGGTGGGCGCGCCAGGCTAACAGCCGTTATGTGGAGGAGTTTGTCGGGCGTACCGATCCGCAAAATCGGGACTATTACTGGCTCACCGGCAAGTTCCAGTTACTGGAAAAGGACGATAATAACGACATCTCCATATTGGAAAACGGGTATGCTTCACTGACGCCCATCCAGTACGATCTGACCTCCTATCCGCTTCTGCGTGAGCTGGAGAATATCTCCCTGTAAAGGCCTCAGAATCCCCGCTCTTTCAACGTCCGGGCTGCTTCCTGCCAGAAACGTTCGAACAGTATTTTTCGCTCCTTGCTGACGCTCAAGCCAAGTTGTTCCAGATGGGAGAGAGGTACGGTGGCCAGATGTTCTCCGTGCATGGCAGACTCCCGTGAAACAAACGCGTCGTTGACACCCTCTTCCTCAAAAATATGGTTGTTCTGATACCGGTAGATGGCTGCCAGTGGATGGTCGGTTCCCTTGCCCACGGCCCCGCTGTAGGAGAAGTAGGCAACTCCGTTCAGGTCCGGATGTTCCGGGTTGAACTGTTCGGTGAGCCAGGATCGGGTGAGCTGTCGGAGGGCACCAACCGCATCGCTTTTGGATTTGGGATAGACGCTGTTTCCGAACCAGTTGAAGGCGTCTCCCAGGACTTCTTGTAACCGCTCCGGGGTTTTCAGAATTAATTCTGCCAGGCTGGTGCCCTTGTGTGGTGTGGCAAGTGTGGTCAGTGAGGCGACACGGTCGTGCAATCCCTCCTGATGCAGGGCATATCGCATGTCGAGCCCGGCCATGCTGTGTGCAATGACATTGAACTGTTCAAAACCGTACTGGTCGCAAAGTTTGTCGATCTTTCGGTGCCACTCTTTGGCCCGGGTTTGGATCGAGGCGTAGGGTACGATATTCGGGGCAAAAGCCGCGATTCCGTAACTCCGTAACTGCATACAGGCCTCGTTCATGGGGGAGGGTTTTACAATGGAAGCCATGACACCGTAGCCGTGACAGAGCAGAACGGGGTGTTTTAGCCGGATGAGATCCGGTTGCGGAAACTCTTTCAGCTCCAGTTTTTTCAAAATTCGTTCCGGTTCAATCAGCTTCATAGGTCCTCTTCCAATCGGGTCTGGAGTCGTATGGTTCGTACGATGTTGCGGTTGTAAAGCAGGTGAATGTGCAGATCCTTCTGTGGAAAGTGGACCTGCCCCGGTGTTTCTACACGGTAGGGCCGAACCGCCTGGTCCAGTTCGTAATGCCACTCTGTTTTGGAGAATTCCGGAGGGACGGCAATCGTGTACACTCTCCGGCTGTTAAGGGAGTCGATTGCGATGGTTTGTGTCCGGATACGGAGTGGGGGAACCGGATAGTTCTCCAGGGTATCCCGGATCAAATCGTCCAGCAGGGATGCAGACTGCAGGCGAGCCGGTGTATCCGGCTGCCAGGTGAAGTAGAGAACAAGGGCAAGGAGACTGCAGACGGCCAGCAGCCGGACGATCCACCGTTTCGACTGAACTGTATCGCGTTTCCCCGAGGCCGATCTGCTCTCTTCCATTCGCACGAGTCTGGATCCCTGTTGTTGTGGATCTGTCAGTTGGAGATGGTTTCCCTGTCTGTTACCTTTTTTCGATCCCGTTTCCGGGTTCCTGACGGATGTTTAAATGTAAGAAAAGCAGGCGTACAATGGCATTCACAATTCTTCCTGTTCACTCTTCCCGAGAGGTGAACCAGTTTCATGAACTTCCCTTCCGGATCTATGATTCCTGGCCGAAGTGGATTCCCCCGTTTCGGTTCGAAATCGAGAAGATTTTTGACCGGAAGAAGAATCCGTTTTTCGGCTATGGTGAGTGTGAGCGGTTTCTGGTCATGGATAATGGCCGGGTCTGTGGCCGCTTTGCCGTGATGACGCACGAAAAGAAGGACCATCTCTACGATCCGGTCATGGGAGGACTGGGATTTCTGGAGATGGAGGAGGATCCGGAAATCCTGGAAGCGATACTGACTTTTGCCCGCAATTGGCACCGGGACCGGGGGAGGGGGGCTTTCCGCGGGCCGGTCAACTTCGGAGAGAACGATAACTACTGGGGACTGCTGGTCGAGAATTTTGACGAGCCGCCCATCTATGGAATGCAATACCACCCGCCCTACTACAAAGAACGGATCGAGCAGAGCGGGGCGGAGAAACTTGACGACCACTGGAGCTACAAGCTGTACTTTGACCGGCCGCTTCCCGAGCGGCTGGTGAAAATCACAGACCGGATCGAACAGCGTGATGGAGTGGAGTTCCGCCCGATCGACATGAAGAACCTCTATCGGGATGCGGAGTATATCCGGGAGATCTACAATGAAGGGTGGCGGGAGCAGGATATT
>JBBDRX010000032.1:0-8929 GCA_040905245.1 Balneolaceae bacterium
TGCCTGACCGTCTTGACCTGCTGCCCGGAAGCGGATCAAACGTCCACTATCCACTACTCCGCGGACGACAAACCGGGAACGGATATCCACCAACACCTCTCTGCCTCTCCCCTCTCCGGCAAAGAGAGCCGCGCCCCTCCATCAGCTGCCTGAACCGAGAAGACCCGGACGTTCGGATTGTCACACAACTCCTGTAGTCCAAACCCACCTTGTTTGAAAAGCTACAGACGTGCCTTATGGGCGATCAGATACCCAAAATGGCATTGGTTAAAACCGGTTCAGCCCTTTCAGAACCCCCATTGAAAAAAGATTGGTATGCGGACAGCCAGCCATCCGTACTCATGATCCGGGGTTTAATAAACTGATTTCCTAAAAAAAGTCCATTAAAAAATGACGACAATGATTTTACAATTTATGCGCATTCATAAACTTTTTGGTTTCAATCGTTTGATACTTTTAATTACACTTTTGTTCATCACCGGTTGTGGAGTCACCGACTCCGACCATGATGAAGACCATGAAGAACACGAGGAGGCGATCGGCTTTGTCCTCCTGGAAGGAGATACGGAACTCATTCGATATGAAAATGGGAAAGCCGGTGATGCTGCAGGCGACTATTTTCGTGATAATATAGATGCACTCGTGCTTTCGCCCGACGTCGTGAACCTTTCGGACAGCTCCCCTTCCGGTATGACGCCCACCCTGACGGTCCGATGGATTGCCGAAGACGGTGACCTGTTCGACCTTCATACAGAAGACAACTACTGGCTCAGTTGGGAGTGGGATAAGGACAACACGCCAACGGAGAGTTGCAATGAAGAGGCGCGAACCGATCCGGAAACGCTGGATCAACTGCGGCCGGCCAACATCGAACAGCATCTGGATGAGGACAGCCCCTGGCAGTTTCATTTCCGGGCCGACCATGCAGGAACAGACAGAATCCGGTTTCGACTGATGCATAATGACCATGACGATTTCCGCTCCGATTGGATGGATCTTGCTGTGGCGGACGATGACCATCCGCGGATCGACGAAAATGGAATATATCAACACAATCGGGACCGGTGCAGAGCAGATCAGCCGGAGGAGTAACCTGCATTCGAGATATCCTTGCTTTTTGTGACCTGGGCTGGGGCGGCGTGATTGCCTCCCAACTCTTATCCTGAACTGAAACCATTGATATGACCAGACAGACAGAAATCCTTTCCCGCCTGATGTTATTGGCGATCCTGATGCTAAGCGCAACAAGTGAGCTGAACGGACAATCTACGGAAAGTGTGCGCGGAACTGTCATCGATGCCAAAACCGGCGAACCTGTCTCCTATGCCTATCTCCATCTCGAATCGATTAATCGAACCGCTACCACGGACCGGGACGGTCGATTTCAGATCCAGAATGTTCCGGAGGGAAGCTACAGGGTTTTGATTCACCGGATTGGATACAACTCGAGGTATCATGAAATCCAAGTTACAGAGGGCGAAACAAGCGATCTGGAGCTGGACATTTCCTCCACCAACCTTACGGGAGAGGCAGTTCAGGTTATTGGAGAGAGTGAGAGAACCGTCGGATCGAATCTGGAACATGCTTCCCGGAAGGTAACAGGCGAAGAGCTTCGCAGGGATCTGGGAAGCACACTTTCTGCCACTCTGGAGAGCCAGCCCGGATTTTCGGAACGGAGCATGGGGGTTGCTCCCGGGCGGCCGGTCATGAGAGGTTTGGGAGACGAACGCGTACTGATTCTGGAAGATGGACAACAGACCGGAGATGTCTCCTGGGCCTCCGGCGATCATGCAGTTACGGTGGATCCGAATACGGCAGACGAAATCGAAATCGCCCGTGGCCCCGCGGCACTTGAGTATGGAGCTGGAGCCATCGGCGGAATTATTAACGTGGTAAGGAACCAGATCCCGACCACAATCCCCGGCCGTTCCACCGGGATCGTCTCGGCTCAGGGAGTCTCCGTTAACCAGGGTGGCATGGGAGGAGCCTCTCTCACGACTCCATTGGGCGAAAATTCGGCGCTGAATGTGGACTTGAATGGCCGCTTCGGGGGAGATGTCCAAACCCCGAATAGAAAGATTACCAACAGTTACCTGCAATCGACTAACAATGGATTCGGGGGGAGCTATGTACGACCCTGGGGATATGCCGGGCTTTCCGGAAATATCTACTATTCGGAATACGGGATTCCACCCGATCCGGAGCAGGGCCATCCGGAAGGGGTCGATATCGAGATGATGAAGACACAGACAGAAGGCCGTGCAGAGGTTTTGCTCCCTCACTCATCCTTCAACACGCTGGAGATCCGGAGTACCTATGTCCACTACGAACACGCGGAGATCGAATCGAACGGCACACTGGGTACCCGATACGAAATGGCAACCCTGGGCGGTAGTGTAAAAGCCCGAAACAGTGAGTGGGGACCTTTTAGCCAGGGCGTTATCGGAATCTCCTCAGAATGGATTGATTACAGTGTTTTTGGCTCGAGGACACCCAATTCCGGTTCTCTTTCCGGTGCTCTGTTCATGATTCAGGAAGCGGACAGAGGGCCTCTCCACCTGGAAGCCGGAGCGCGGCTGAACCATGCGATCACCCGGCCCGATCAAAACCGGTCGTCCTACATCGGGGAGGTACGCCAGCGAAATTTTACCGGACTGGAGTCTTCTCTGTCGGCCAGTTACGACCTGGGAAAAGGTGTCCGACTCGGATCTACACTCATACACTCCTGGAGAGCTCCGTCCCTGGAGGAGCTCTATTCAGAAGGGCCTCATCTGGCTGCCTATGCATTTGAAACCGGGAATCCGGATCTGGAGGCAGAACGAGGCCTGGGAACAGAGCTTTTTCTCAGATACAGCGGACAAAGGGCAAATCTGGAGCTGGCCGGCTACCACAACCAGTTTGCCAACTATATCCATTCACAGGACACCGGGCGGCCCAGTGTTCCGCGGGCCGATCTCAGGGAGTTTCAATTTGTCGGGACCGAAGCAACGATCTATGGATTCGAACTCTCCGGGGAGTACAACCTGACCCGTACCCTGTCGGGATATGGCCACATATCGGTAACCATCGGAAACCGGCATGTCGATGAACAGGAGCGTCAGCGAACCGGCCTGGAAGACACCAGCCAGCCACTGCCGCTGATGCCACCTGCTAAAGGCCGAATCGGGGTTCGCTGGTCAAATTCCGGACTTACAGTGGACGGCAGAGGTCGGTTTGCCGCTCGTCAGGACCGGCTGCCCGAATGCCCGGAAAGCTCCGACCCGGATCTGCTCTACCCCTGTGAGACTCCAACCGACGGCTACCTGCTTTTTGACCTGAATATACAGTATCGTTTTGACTGGGGGTCTACCCTGCACACAGTCTCTTTGAACGGGCTGAACCTGACCGACCGCAGCTATTACAACCATCTTTCCCTGATCAAGGATATTTTTCCCGAACCCGGAAGGTCAGTTAACCTTCTCTATCGCGTCTATTTTTAGGAAAAAGAAAACCCCGGGACTATCCACCCCGGGGTTAGATGCATTAGGTTTCAGAGTGTAGGAGTTTCCGGTATAGAACCAGAAATTGAAGCAATTGATCGTGACGGAAGTTATCCGCCACTGTAGACAGGAGAAACAGACCGAAAGTTTGTTACAAAAAAATTCCAGCCTTTTTTCCGTCAAAAACGGGAACAAGTTGCTTCAGCTGGCATTTCAATTCAGTATATTGCCAAAATAGTTGGAACATTTTCCGGCTGAGACACCGGAGAGCCAACAAGAGAGCTATACCACATAAAACAGGAGCTATCAATCAGGATCATTGCTATGAAACGACTACTATATACAGCACTTCTTGTCGCTATCATTTCGGCAACCAGTACCACACTCCAGGCGCAGGACCGCAACTTTGGAATCGGAGGAGCCGTAGGTGGCCCGGACGGAATCAGCTACAAAACCTGGCTGAACCAGAACTCCGCCCTGGCCGGGGTGGTCTCTTTTGGAATTTCTGAAGGAAATTCCAACTTCTACACCAGCCTTGACTACCTGGTTCACAAATTCTACGACAATCTGGATTGGGAGGTCGGCCGTCTGCACTACTACTATGGGGGTGGAGCTGCCGTACAGTGGTACAGTTCGGACTTTATCGATGAACAGTTCATGTTACGACTACCGGCCGGATTCGGCTTTAATTTTACAGATGTTCCCGTAGATCTGTTCTTTGAACTGGCACCACAGGTTCAGGTTTCACCCGACTTCTCATTCGGGTTCAACGGGAATCTCGGCTTTCGGTTCTATCTGAACTGACTTTTTCTGAACCCTGAAAACCCGTTCATCGCTATCTTTTTAACGGGTTTTCAATGGAATTTCCGATGATTTTTTCCAAGTTTCCATTTACCTTTATTAATCGTAATATTGCTATATATAAATTATAGATATGGGAGTTACCAAAACTGACGCATACAGTGTACAACACAACCGGATGGCCCAACTTGCAAAAGCCCTTGGACATCCAGCCAGAATGGCTATCGTTGATCATTTATCACAGGTAAATAGCTGCATATGCGGTAAGTTTGTGGAACACCTCCCTCTCTCCCAGGCGACTGTTTCCCAGCATTTGAGGGAGCTCAAGTCGACCGGATTAATCCAGGGAACCATTGAAGGGACATCCATCTGCTACTGTCTGAACCCCGACACATTGAACGAACTTACAACCTATCTCGAACGCCTCTCCACCCAGCTCGACGGACAGGCGAATGAGCGCTGTAAACCTGAAATAAAACCACTATGAAACGATCCGATTTTACTGAAATTCTGAACCAGATCAACCGACTGGAATTCCGGTTACCGTCTGGAGAACAGGTTCCGGACCACTTCCATATCACAGAGGCCGGCATCACCACAAAGCAGTTTATCGACTGTGGCGGAACGCTGCGAACGGAACGCACAATTTCATTTCAGATCTGGACAGCCGACGACACCGAACACCGACTGAATCCTTCCCGGCTTCTGAAGATTATGAAGATTGCCGAACCGATTCTCGGATCGGAGAATCTTGCGATCCGATTCGAATATCAAAAAGACACTCTGGGAATCTACGGGGTTGAATGGAACAGTCAGGAAGGATTTTTTCAGCTCACTGCCCAACAGACCGACTGTCTTGCCAAAGAGCAGTGTGGAGTAACCAATGTGGAGAGTGAGCCGACTGCAGCTGCAGCAGAGAGCAGTTGCTGTACACCAGGAGGAGAGTGTTGCTGATATGGAGCAGAACCTGACACAGGCATGGCAAGAGTAGTAATAAAGTGGAACTGCCGATCATTACAATCATGGAATCCTCTGAATATGAAAAATCCTGGAAGGGATACCTGGAAAACACTCATGACAAGCTGGTAAAGATTTTACTTCCGGATCTGAGTGAAAAAGATACAATCCTGGATGTTAGTTGTGGTACCGGAATGCTGGCTAGTCATTTAATAAAAAGAGAAGCACCCTTTAGGGAGTTAGTGATGAACGACATCTCCTCAAATATGCTGAAGACTGCACAAAGCAGATTGCCATCTGATCCCAGACTCACCTTTAGCATCCAGCCGGCCGAAAACCTGGAATTTGGAACGAATCGATTTACCCGAATAATTTGTTTGAATGCCTTCCATAATTATGATCAACCTACCGTTGTTCTCAATCAATTTAAAAGAATACTTACCCCCGATGGCAAGCTCTATCTGCTCGACTGGAACCGTACCGGTTGGTTCCGATTAATCAACACTTTGATCCGGTGGACAGGCAGAGAAACTATTAATACCTTTAATCTACAAGAGATTACCTATTTACTGGAAAAATTCGAGTTCAACATTCTATATACAGATCAATGGAACTATCGGTAATGGCGACTTTTCCTTGTTGTTGCCGGTTTTCAGAGACAGAGATTTCAGTAGCACTTGTTAATAAGGTACACACTCATCTTAACCATCACCTGCAATGAGCCTTGATACTGTAGAAGTTTTTCGAAAAAAACGTCAAGAATCACTGGATTATATAAACACGATCACCACCCTTCGGCCCGATTATCTGCTCATTCTCGGGACCAGCCTGAGCCAACTGGCAGACGAGATGAATATCCAGGCTCAAATAGCCTATGATCAAATTCCTCACTTCCCTGTATCAACTGTGGAGAACCATGCCGGGAAACTGCTGTTTGGTACTCTGGGAAATAAAAAGATAGTTACCATGCAGGGGAGGTTCCACTATTATGAGGGATATACTATGCAGCAAATCGCATTCCCTGTCCGGATATTACATGCCATGGGGGCCAATACACTGCTGGTCAGCAATGCTTGCGGATGCATGAACCCGCACTATAGGAGTGGAGACATCATGCTTATCACGGACCATATCAACCTGTTGGGAGATAATCCTCTGATCGGGCCAAATGATGACGAGCTGGGGCCTCGCTTTCCTGACATGAGCCAACCTTACACTCCTCATCTCATGGAAACCGCTGAATATGTTGCCCTGGAATCTAATATCAAAATGCACAAGGGAGTGTATGTAGCTCTCAAAGGACCAATGCTCGAAACCAGAGCTGAATATCGTTTTCTTCGTCTGATCGGGGCTGATGTTGTGGGAATGAGTACAGTTCCCGAGGTGCTGAGTGCCGTCCATATGGGAATGGAAGTGTTAGGCATTTCTGTTATCACCGATGAATGTTTTCCGGATGCTTTAAAAGCTGTTAATATGAAACATATTCTGAATGCAGCGGCAAAGGCTGAACCAAAACTGACACGGGTCATAGTAAAGCTACTTCAGAGACTTTAATTAGAGACTCTAATTGATGATGACACCAATGGTTCAGGCTTTCACATCACATGGAAAGTTCTTTGACACGATTCATCATCTGCACACCATGAACCAGGGAAGCCCCGCCACGAATAGCTGTTGCTACATGAACAGCCTCCATCATCTGTTCTTCGGTAGCTCCTTTTTCAAGACTGCCACCGGAAAAAGCATCAATGCAATAAGGACACTGAATCGCATGTGCGACGGCCAGTGCAATAAGTGATTTTTCTCTTTCAGTAAGAGCTCCATCTTCAAAGACTGAACCGTAATAATTAAAGAATTTTTCACCCAGTTCCGGCTGAAATTCTTTTACATTTTGAAAGTTATTAAGGTCTTCAGAATTGTAATAGGTTTTTTTCATTATTTGATTCTATGTGTTGAGGATTATTTTTTCAGAATAAAATTGTCTCTCGATCGGGCATAGACCAGAGATCAGAAGAGGGTATGAAATCGGAATACCAGACCTGCTTGTTTATATCCAGCTGTGTCACGACTTGACAGGTATGATTCCAGTATTCATAGTATTGATTGCTATGTGCAAAATACATCCTGGAAATAGATGATGCAGCTAAAAAGAAAAATCTTACGATTTATTTCCGCTTCATCGCTCTGGATAAACTGAACCCCTCCCATTTTCTGGAACACTCATAACTGGAGAACCGGGGCTTTTTGAAGGTTCTGTTCAAGATATTCATCCGGAGTCAAATCTCCGACATCTCGGGAAGCTTACATCATTACCCTGGATAAATCTCTCCTTAAGACAGAGGTAAGAAAATGAACGGACAGATCATCCTTTAGATGTAAAGGAAATGAGTTACACTTCCGGAAGTTTCAACTATCAAATCCATACGCCCAAAATTCCGTAAACGATTCAAAAGTTTCCTGCACTGAAAAAAACAATTTAATAACAATCAATTTCTTCATTATATGAATGCACTTAACAGATATGCACACACTGCACACTGGTTTCTTCGGCTGATTTTTATCAGTGTTTTCCTGTATCATGGGCTCGACAAATTCGGCAATCTTTCAGGATTTGCAGACATGGCGAACATGCCTGTGGCCATGACTACGGAAACTCATCCAATGGGCGGAATGCAATTCCAGGTAACGCTGCTGTTTGGGGTTACCTATCTTTTCCTGAAAGGAAACTTGATAAATGCCGGAGAGGGAGTAAACCATCGGGAAGCCTGAGAATCAGATGTATGAGATGATTTAATCTTCCCATCCATACCCATGTACTGAAACAAAATAAACACTATGGAGACAACCAACAGATTAGATGAAGTAAAAGAGTACTACGGACAGA
The DNA here is from genome assembly GCA_040905245.1 of Balneolaceae bacterium. GTDB lineage: Bacteria > Bacteroidota > Rhodothermia > Balneolales > Balneolaceae > JBBDRX01. The sequence continues at coordinate 8,122 of JBBDRX010000032.1, forward strand.
TACTCAATAGTAGTGAGGATTTGAATACCAGCGCCTGCTGCAGTACAGAAGCATTACCAGTCTGGGAAAAGGAGATTCTGAGTCAAATAGACGAAGAAGTCATCAAACGTTTTTATGGTTGCGGTTCTCCAATCCCGCTTAACCTGAATGGTTGCGTCATCCTGGATCTGGGTTGTGGAACCGGACGGGATGTATATCTGGCTTCCAAACTGGCTGGACCGGAAGGCTATGTGATCGGTCTTGATATGACGGACGAGCAGCTTGACGTAGGCCGCAAATGCATTCGCCGGCAAATGGAACGTTTCGGATTTGACCAGTCCAATGTTTCATTCCGTACCGGATACATCGAAGATTTGGCCACGGCGGGAATTGAGGATCATTCAGTCGACGTCGTGATTTCGAATTGTGTGATTAATCTGTCTCCTGACAAACACCGGGTTTTCTCAGAGATCTTCCGGGTGCTCAAACCAGGAGGCGAGCTCTATTTCTCTGATGTATTTGCTGACCGGAGAGTTCCGGAGCACATGCAGGCCGACCCGGTACTTTATGGAGAATGTCTGTCAGGAGCCCTCTATAAAGAGGATTTTCGACGCCTGATGAAGAATATCGGATTCGAGGATTTTCGTGTTATAAGTCAATCGACCATTGAGCTGGAAAATAAAGAAATAGAACACAAAGCGGGAATGGTCAATTTCAGCTCCATCACCATCCGAGCTTTCAAGCTGGATAATCTGGAGAGCATCTGCGAAGACTACGGTCAGACAGCCATTTATAAAGGCACCATCGAATTTGCACCTCATCGTTTTGC
>JBBDRX010000033.1:0-8926 GCA_040905245.1 Balneolaceae bacterium
ATCGTTTTGCCGAAGTCTATAACAACCGACAGGAGTACCAGCAGGCGATTGAGTACGCAAACAGGGCTCTTGAGTACGAATCCGGCGGTCTCACCGCTCAGGCCAAGATCTATTTTGAACTGGGGATGGCCTATAAGGGACTTGAGCAGGTCGGCAATGCCTGCAATGCATTTGAAGACGCTGCATACGGAGATTTTCGAGATCCGGCCATGCACGAGCTGGAGTACGAACTGGAGTGCGAGGGATATGCTTCTCGAAACTGACGAGCTCTCCATTCTGTGGAATTTTTCCAAAAAAGCCCTGATTCGGGGCTTTTTTTATTTTCCTGAATTGTTTTCTGAAGGGTCGATTACCTATCTTCATCGGTTGTAATAACCGGCCGAATCGATCGGTTCGGCCGCTATCTGTAACCATCCAAGAGACTGTAACCAGATCTCATGTCCGACTCAAAACTTGATCAGCTTTCCGTAAATACAATCAGAGCCCTCTCCATGGATGCGGTAGAGGCTGCACAGTCCGGCCATCCGGGGATGCCGATGGGAATGGCAGACGCTGCCTATGTGCTCTGGACCCGATTTTTAAAACACAATCCGAAGAATCCGGACTGGTTCAACCGGGACCGGTTTATTCTTTCTGCAGGCCACGGATCCATGCTGCTCTACAGTTTGCTGCACTTGAGTGGCTATGACCTCCCTCTGAGCGAGATTCGAAACTTTCGACAGATGGGGAGCAAGGCTCCCGGCCACCCGGAATACGGAATGACGCCCGGAGTCGAAACGACAACCGGCCCGCTTGGTCAGGGATTTGCAACAGGAGTCGGGATGGCGATGGCCGAAGCGCATCTGTCTGCCCTATTCAATTCGGACAGCCTCGGGCTGGTGGATCACTATACGTATGCCATTGTTAGTGACGGAGACCTGATGGAGGGAATTACTCATGAAGCAGCCTCTCTGGCGGGGCATCTGAAGCTGGGTAAATTGGTCTATCTGTATGATGCCAACAGGATTTCTATCGACGGATCCACCGATCTGGCCTTTACGGAGAATGTGGAAGATCGATTCAACGCCTACGGATGGCATACGGTAGTCGTGGATGGTCACGACAGAGCCCTGGTGGAAGATGTGATCCGCTCTGCCCGGGATCAGAAAAACCGTCCGTCACTTGTGATCTGTAAAACTCATATCGGATTTGGCAGTCCGAACAAACAAGATAGTGCAGACTCTCATGGAGCTCCCCTTGGTGAAGAAGAGGTAAAGGAGACCAAACAGAAGCTGGGCCTTGACCCCGAAAAGCAGTTTCATATTTCCGAAGATGTTTACAGCCACATGAGAAAGGCTGTAAAGCAGGGTGAGGAATCCGAGAGGGAGTGGGAAACGGTCCGCCAGGCATTTCATGACTCCAACAGTGAGAAGGCGAAGTTGTTTGAACGGTTTTGCACTCGCAACCTGCCGGAAAAACTCGGAGAGCTTCTCCCCCGGTTCGATGCAGATCCGAAAGGGTTGGCAACCCGTGCGTCTTCCGGTAAAGTGATCAATGCTCTTGCCGAATCCATTCCCCAGTTGATTGGGGGATCAGCGGATCTGACCGGAAGCAACAAGACGGATTTCAAAGCTTCTTCAAGTTTCCAGCCGGGGTCTTATGCCGAAAGAAATATCCATTACGGGGTTCGGGAACATGCCATGGGGGCGGCGATGAACGGGATGTCGCTTCACGGAGGACTCATTCCGTTTGGTGGTACATTCCTCATTTTTTCTGACTACTGCCGGCCGGCAATACGGATTGCGGCACTTTCCGGGATTCCGGCTGTTTATGTCTTTACACACGACAGTATCGGACTTGGGGAAGACGGCCCAACGCATCAACCCATTGAGCAGCTCGCGTCTCTCCGGGCCATGCCAAATGTACTTGTTCTCCGGCCTGCGGATGCCAATGAGACTGCCTGGGCCTGGAAGGTTGCCCTCGAGAATACGGATGGCCCGTCTCTGCTGGCGTTGACCCGGCAGGCACTACCCACATTTGACCGACCCGGATATGCTCCGGCGGCATTGACTGAAAAAGGGGCGTATACCCTGAGAGATGCAGAGGATGGCGAGCCCGATTTGATTCTGATAGCTACCGGATCCGAAGTCAGCCTGGTGATGAGTGCTGCAGGCCAGCTGGAAGATCAGGGAGTGGCTGTTCGTGTGGTGAGTATGCCCAGCTGGGAGTTATTTGCCGCTCAGCCAGCAGAGTACCGTGAGTCGATTCTCCCCGCCAAAGTGACGGCCCGGATATCGGTAGAGGCAGCTACTACGTTTGGCTGGGAACGCTGGGTCGGCAGGGATGGGGTCGCACTTGGCATTGACCGTTTTGGTGAATCAGCTCCATACAAGGAGTTGTATGAGATGGCCGGACTTACGACAGATCGCATTCTGGAGACAGCCTCGAAGCTTCTGGGTTGAACGGAAAGTGGTTGCCGGATGAGTCTAACCCATTCCGGTATTGCTGAATCCGATTCCGGGTCTCCGGGTCAGGGAATGAACGGGCTGGTTCAACCCGAGAAAGATATGTAACCAGATGACGCGTAACGCTACTCTTTTGCTCCTGATGTTTTTCCTGTTTCCACTTGCTGTGGAAGCGCAGGAACTGGAGCGTTCCGGACCATCGGATCGGCGTTATTCTGTTACTGCGGGCCTTCAGCAGGAAGACGAGGAGCCACGCGAAATGCACATCACTCCGCTTCTTATTGGTTCCGATGAGGGGCAGCGTATGCTTGAACAGTATCGGGAGCTTCATCTGTCGGGAGCTTATGAGGGGAAAATTCGCCTGATGGAGGCTCAAACCGGAGATACACGGTCATTCAAGGTTCGGAATATTGAGGAGAGCCGGTCCGGCGAGACTGTTTTTGATGAGGTTACGTTCGAGTTGGCACGTGTCAGTAGCGATCTGGAGGTTGGTGGCCGGGTCGAAGTCTGGGTGGAAGAGGGAGAACGGGGCCCGGAGAAGGTAAGTGATGAGATTCTGGATCAAATCCTGGCCGGGCTGGCCGATCAGACTCCATCACAGTCCGTGAACCCGGGAAGGGGGGTTGTAGAGATCGGCCGGGAATTGTTTGGAGAACAACCCGATGTAGCTGGAAACGGTTCCCTGAAAATTCTGATTGCCGATATTGAGGACGGCTGGGACGGGGAGGAGCAAAATGTCTTTACAGCCGGTTTTTTTGATCCGGTGAATCTGCTGCCTGCTTCTGTGAATGAGAACAGCAATGAGGCAGATATTCTCTATATAAACTCAGTGCCGGGGATCTATCGGCCGGATACCGGCCCGTTGGCCAACCGCCTGAACACCATGGCCCATGAATTTCAGCATCTCATTCACGCCAATGCCGACTATAACAAACTCTCCCTTTTTCAGAATGAAGGACAGTCGGAACTGGCCGAGATTCTGACGGGATATTCGGCTCGGTCCATGAGTTTTCTGAATCAGCCCGGGGAGGTACGAGGGTCCACTGGGGAGTCTCAGGGATGGATTTTCCGATTTCGTTCCGGGTCCGGCGAGAATGTCCTTTACGATTACCAGAGGGCACAACTTCTTCACAGCTATCTGGAAGAGTTGGTCGGATATCAGGAGACCGGATCACTGACGCGGAGTGAGAATACCCGGGATGCGGCCTATCTGGAGGTTCTTCAGAGAAATGGTATTTCCCTGACTGATTTTTATACAGGGTTCTGGATCTCCGCTTATGGAAATCGTCGGATTTCGGGGGCATCTTACGGATTCTCACGCCCCCAGCTGGCCAATGTTAAGGTATCCAATCCGGGCCGGTTCTACTATGCGATGGTGCAGCCGTGGGTACGGGGGCGCGAGGAGACCCTTTATTACGGGGGGGCATTCTATACCGAATGGTTCGGGATTGAAGAGCTGAACCTGACAGTTGAAGAGGTGGAAGGAATTGATCATCAGCTGCTCTATCGGCTGGAGGGAGAGACAACATATCAGATGATGGACGTGGGGATAAACCCGATTCAACTGGATAGCCGGGAGAGGTTGTATGAGCAGGTGGTACTGGTTTCAGTGAATAATAAACCTTCTGGTCGGGAGGCGACTCCCTCAGAGAATCGGTCGTTTCGCTATAGTGGAGACTGGACAACGACGGACTTGATTACCGAGGATCTTGTCTATCACGGTGAAGCCTCGTTTCTGACTCGTCTTCCGGAGGGGGACCTTCAGGCCTATGCCGTTCGAATTTCTCCCGACTTTGATGCGGGTGTACGAACGGTCCGTTTTTCTATCTATCAGCAGGAGGGGTCGGTGCAGGGCGAAGGAGATTTTCGGGTGACTCTGCGTGAATCCCGGCCTTCAACAAGATTTCCTGATCAGCTGGCTCCGGGAAATATCATAGTTTCCCAACCGGTAACGATGAGTGACTTTTCTATCGGAGAGAACTACATCGGGGTGAACAGTGAACAGTGGCAAGTCGAAGCCGGGGAGGAGTACTTTATTACGCTTGAGGTGGTCGAGGACCGGGGGGGGCTCCTGCTGGAGCTGTTAATGGACGAAGGAGTCGAGGCCCCCGTTAATTCTGGAGTTCGTCCCAGATCCCTTGGTGGTACAGAGAGGGGAAGACTTTTGTAGAATGGAGACCCAGACAAGGAACACTGGATGGTGAATCCAGAAAACATCTGAATCTGTTGATGAGTGCCAGCCTGGTCGGGTTTCAGGAGGGAGAACAACCGGATTTTCCGGAACCACCGGTCAATGATTCCGTTGAACTGTTTCAGAACTATCCCAACCCGTTTACACAGACCACGAGTATTGAGTTCAGCCTTCCGGAAGATGCCGAGATCGAGATCTCTCTTCACGATATTTTGGGAAGAAAAGTCGATATACTTCATAGTGGGTATACACCGGCCGGACTTCATACACTGGAGTACGATCCGGGCGATCTGGCCAGTGGAATCTACTTCTATCGCCTGGCCTATCCGGGCGGGGTTACCAGCCGGCGAATGACCCGGTTGAGGTAGTACGGAATAAGCGATTCCAGGCTTCCGGCTGATGATTTGGTGAAGCCGCTGACGAAAGAATCCGGCCGAAAGACAGGAGAATTGGTAATAAAAACGATACGTTTGCAGGAGCGGTAATCATGTCTAAAAAAAGACTCTATCTGCTGGACGGTATGGCTCTGGCCTATCGGGCACACTTTGCCTTTATTCGCAGTAACCTGAAGAACTCCGAGGGCATCCCTACCGGGCCTGTCCTGGGGTTTGCCAATACTCTTTTGAAGCTCCTGGACGAAGAGAAGCCGACACATGTCAGTGTGGTCTGGGATACGCATGAGCCAACCTTTCGACACGAAATTGACGATTCGTACAAAGCCAACCGCCCGCCTCAGCCGGAAGAGCTGAAGACGGGAATTCCGTTGATCAAGGAGATGGTGGGGTTGTTTGGCATCACTAATCTGGAGAAGGACGGATATGAAGCGGATGATATCATCGGTACACTTGCCTCCCGTGCCAAACAGGAGGATGTAGACGTTTTTCTGGTCACTCCGGATAAAGATTTCATGCAGTTGGTTCAGGATCATGTGACGATGATCAAACCGGATAATCAGAATGGGGGATTTCAGGTGATCGACCCGGAGGGGGTAAAGGAGTATTTCGGGGTCTATCCGGACCAGGTCATCGATGTGCTGGCGCTGATTGGAGATACGTCAGATAATATTCCCGGAGTTCCCGGAATCGGGAAAAAAGGAGCGCCCAAACTGATTCAAAAATTTGGAAGCCTGGAGAAGGCGCTCGAAGAGGCTCCAAACGTCAAGGCCAAACGGGCTCGTGAAGGTTTGATGAACTATTCGGATCAGGCTCTGCATGCGAAAAAGATGGTGATGATCAAGACAGATGTGCCGGAGACCATCTCATGGGAGGAACTTACATGGAAAGGTGCGAACAAGGAGAAGATTGGCCGTTTCTTCAAACGGATGGAGTTTCGCACACTGACAAAACGATATCTGGGTGAAGAGCCCGGCGGACAGTCCGACCTGTTTTCCGGAGAGGACTCTTCCGCGGCTACTTCGGAAACCTCCGAACCTCTGTTTGACCAATATGAAGAGGACGCTGTTACCTACCGAACTCTGACCACGGAGTCAGAGATTAAACAGCTGCTATCCCGTCTGGATGAGTACAAGGAAATTTGCTTCGATACGGAGACCGATTCCAGTGATCCAATGTCCGCTACTCCTGTGGGCCTTTCGTTCGCTGTGAGTCCGAAAGAGGCCTGGTATCTTCCCATGGGTGTTCAGGACGCGCTCCCGGTCGAACAGGTATGTGAGCTGGTTCAACCTCTCTTTGCTCAATCGGAAATCACACTGATCGCTCACAATTTCAAGTACGACTACATTGTGTTGCGTCGTTCCGGTGTGGAGATCAGTGGAAACGTCTTTGATACGATGGTTGCTGCGTTTCTTCTGGATGCTTCCCAGCGGCTCAAGATGGATGATCTGGCCAAGCGCTATCTGAACTATGAACCCGTTTCGATTGAAGAGCTCATCGGAAAAGGGAAGAGCCAGAAGAGTATGGACCAGCTTCACTGGAAGGAGGTAGCTGCCTATGCCTGTGAGGATGCAGATATCACGTATCGTCTTTTTCAGCTCTTGTCGGAGAAACTGAAAGAGGACGAACTGCTACAGATTGCCGAACAGGTGGAGTTCCCGCTGGTAACGGTACTCGCCGAAATGGAAATGTACGGAGTCCGGATCGATCGTGAAATGCTCGAATCCTTTTCGCAGAGTCTTCTGGTGGAGATGAAGAAGACGGAGTCGAGAATCTATGAAGAGGCCGGAACCGAGTTTAACCTCAACTCTCCACAACAGCTTGGAGAGGTGCTTTTCGAAAAGTTGAAGCTGCCTGCGGGCAAGAAGACGCGAACCGGCCAGTATTCCACAGCTGAGTCGGTTCTGACGGATCTTGCTAACAAGTATCCGGTTGCAGGGTGGATTCTGGATTACCGCAGCCTCAGTAAGTTGAAGTCGACCTATGCCGATGCGTTACCTCGGCTGATTCATGAAGAGACCGGACGCATACATACCAGTTTTAACCAGACAGTAGCTTCTACCGGTCGGCTCTCTTCCTCCAACCCGAATCTGCAGAATATTCCTGTACGAACCGAGATGGGCCGGGAGATTCGAAAGGCGTTTGTTCCGGAAGAGGGTTTTCAAATGCTGGCTGCCGACTATTCCCAGGTAGAGTTGCGCGTGATCGCGTCTATATCCAAAGATAAACAGATGCTCCAGGCATTTAAGGAAGGAGAAGATATTCACTCCCGGACAGCCATGGAGGTGTTTTCCCTCTCTTCCATTGAGGAAGTGACTCCGGATCACCGGAGAAAAGCAAAAGAGGTGAATTTTGGGATACCCTATGGCGTAAGCGCCTATGGACTGGCCTCCAGGCTGGGAATCAGCAACAGTGAGGGGAAAGAGATGATCGATCGGTACTTTGAGCGGTTTCTGGGCGTGAAGGAGTATATTGAAGAGAGCAAGGAGTTTGCCCGGGAACATGGCTATGTGAAAACCCTGATGGGAAGGCGTCGTTACATTCCGGACATTGCATCCCGAAACTGGAATGTCCGTGGATTTGCAGAGCGAATTGCGATTAATATGCCAGTGCAGGGGACAGCCGCGGATATTATCAAAATCGCCATGATTCGGATCCAGGACTGGCTTCAGGATCATTCATACAGAACAAGAATGCTTTTGCAGGTACATGACGAACTCGTCTTTGAACTTCATGAGAAAGAACTGGACCTGGCAGAACCCATTCGTGAGATGATGGAGTCAGCCGTTGAGCTGGATGTACCGTTGAAGGTGGATATGGGAATTGCGGATAACTGGCTCAAGGCTCATTAAATGAGAAAAGCCGCCACCCTGGGGGGTGGAACGGCTTTTTCTCTTTTGACTTTCTTTCACTGAAATATCGCGGTTTTGGACACTTTGGTGTGCCTGGTGGTATTTCTGTATCGTTATCGAATACTGATTCCGACACCGACGTTGGCTACCGGGTACTTGGCCAGGGTATAAGAACCACTGATGGTCAGGATGGCCAGCCGGATTCGAAATCCTGCGAGTGCGTGAATACTGTTCTCTCCGTCCAGATCGAAATCGATTGGTGAGGCGACGCTGTCCACAATCTTCTGCTTACTGTTCGAATCAAGAGGATCGTAGTTTTCGTTTGGAATCACCAGCGGATAGTTACCGGGTGTTTTGATGCTTACGGTGGAACTCTGGAATCCAAGTCCACCAAAGAGGGATATGATCGGCAGTGTTTTCCCGACCAGTACATTTCCGGTAAAGCCGGTTGCTTCGAATTCAACACCTTGTCCATTCCATCGGGCCGCTCCGGCTTCATAGCCTGCGGGAACTTCCGTTTCGTTGTCGATATTCGGCTGTACATCGAAATCGGCATCCAGGTTTAATTTGGTATACCCGAGTTGAACCGAGAGATCGACCGGCAGGGCGTCCCCTCCTGGAAGCCACTGGTTCAGACCGTGCTTTACACCAATCCCGAACAGGCCGATGCTTCCCACATCATCTACTTCATAGGTTGGGAAGTATCGAAGGGAGATGTCGGAATCCTTGACGACACCAACTGTCAACTGTACCATGGGTGCCGGAACGTAGGGGTATCCGATTCCCTGAGGCATTACGAAGGAAAAGAGCTCTTCGGTCTGTTGATTTCCATTTCCATCTGTGTATGTGAATGTCTTTCCAAGACGGGTATCACTGAAGTCTTCACCGCTGATCGTCGGTGTGGTTGAAGAACCATCCAGCAGTTCCAGCTCCTGTAAAGCAAGTCCTGTAACGGAGAAGAGTTCGTCCGAGCTGGGGACGATGGCGACACTTGCATTTGCTCGCAGATCGAATCCTAACGGCTTGTATGCTCGTGCCGTGTTGACC
>JBBDRX010000034.1:0-8906 GCA_040905245.1 Balneolaceae bacterium
CCCCGGGTGGGGAATACTCGTGACCCTTGACAGCTCAACGTCTCTGTAACAAGGGATCCGGATTGGGGCTAAATGATTCCTGAAAAATCTTTATCTTTCCCTATTGTACTCGATTTGGTCTGAACCGGTATCGGTCCAGGTAATCGACTCGATAAATGTAGAAAAAATTGGATCAACAGACTATGCACAGTTACGACCCTTCCGGAATTGAGCAAAAATGGCAGAGTTACTGGCTTGAAAAACGAACATTTCGAACACCGGAGGATCTGAAAGGCCCTAAATATTATGTTCTTGACATGTTTCCCTACCCGAGTGGTTCCGGACTGCATGTCGGACACCCGGAAGGTTATACAGCTACGGATATACTTGCCCGTTACAAACGAATGAATGGTTTTAGTGTCCTTCATCCTATCGGCTGGGACGCATTCGGATTGCCGGCCGAACAGTATGCCATTCGAACCGGTACACATCCGAGAGAGACAACTCAGAAGAATATCGACCGCTTTCGTAAACAGCTTCAATCAATTGGTTTCTCTTACGACTGGGACCGCGAAGTGAATACGACGGATCCAGACTATTACAAATGGACGCAGTGGATCTTTCTGAAGCTCTACGAGAAGGGCCTTGCCTATCAGGACGAAGTTCCCGTTAACTGGTGTCCCGAACTGGGGACGGTTCTGGCAAATGAGGAGGTGATTGACGGGAAGAGTGAAGTCGGTGGGTATCCTGTTGTCCGAAAGCCTATGCGTCAGTGGATGCTCAGAATAACAGAGTATGCGGAGGAACTTCTTGACGATCTGGACGATCTGGACTGGCCGGAATCTACCAAGGAGATGCAGAAAAACTGGATTGGTAAATCCATCGGTGCAGAAGTGAACTTCAAAGTGGAGGGAAGTGAATCGTCTGTACGAGTTTTCACTACCCGTCCGGATACATTGTTTGGTGCTACCTATATGGTTTTGGCGCCGGAACATCATCTTGTTGAGGAAATAGTGACTCCGGAGTACCATCAGGAGGTTACAGGCTATAGGGAACAGGCAGCACGAAAGTCGGATATCGAACGACAGGAACTAAACAAGGAGAAGACCGGGATATTTACTGGTGGATACGCAATCAATCCGCTCAATGGCCGGAAAATTCCTGTATGGATAGCCGATTATGTATTGGCGCATTATGGCACCGGTGCAATAATGGCTGTACCCGGCCAGGATGAACGTGACTGGGAGTTTGCCGAACGGTTTAACCTGCCCGTGATACGAACTGTTGAGCCACCGGAAGATTTTGAAGGCAAAGCCTATACCGGTGAGGGTAAATTAATTAATAGTGAATTTTTGAACGGCCTTGGAGTCAAGGAGGCCAAGCAGAAAATGATCCGGTGGCTGGAAGAGATGGGCGCGGGAACAAAGAGCGTAAATTACAAATTGAGAGACTGGCTCTTTTCACGTCAGCGATATTGGGGGGAACCTTTTCCTGTCATTCATGTGGATGGAGCCCCGAAGCCACTAAAAGAGGATCAATTGCCGGTAACACTGCCGGAAGTAGACGATTTTCAACCGACAAATGGCGGAGAGCCACCTCTTGCCCGTGCCGAGGATTGGGTTCGGACAACAGACCCGGAAACGGGACGGGAAGCGATTCGGGAGACCAATACTATGCCTCAATGGGCAGGATCCTGTTGGTACTATTTGCGATACATCAGCCCCGAATTCGATGGGGGACCGGTCGAAAAGGAGAAGGAATCCTACTGGATGCCGGTCGATCTCTATGTTGGAGGGGCGGAACACTCTGTTCTTCATCTTCTTTATGCCAGATTCTGGCACAAGGTTCTTTACGATTGTGGAATTGTCACTACGCGTGAGCCGTTCAAGCGTCTGGTTCACCAGGGAATGATTCTTGGAGAAGTGGAGTACACGGCATGGAAGGAAGATGGGCACTTTATCTCTTCGGAGAAAGCAGAGATCAGCGAGACGGCCGTTCGTACTAAACTGAAAGAGTCAGAGGTCGAAAAGAGAGGGGAAGAGTTTGTTGTGAAGGGAACGAATATCCGGGTAGATGCTCGTGCCCACAAAATGTCCAAATCACGTGGGAATGTGATTAACCCGGATGATGTAATCGAGGAGTACGGAGCTGATGCACTGCGGCTCTACGAGATGTTTATGGGCCCGTTGGAACAGGTAAAGCCGTGGAGCACAAAAGGAGTGGATGGAGTTTATCGTTTTTTGAATCGTGTATGGCGTCTGATCATTGATGAAGAGAGTGGTGAATTTACCACAGCACTGACTGATCAGGATCCGACGCGGGAACAGCTGAAAGTACTTCACGAAGCGATTGCTAAAGTTACTGACGATATTGAGGGACTTCGATTCAACACAGCTATCTCTGCACTGATGATTTTTGTGAATGAGGCAAATCAGTGGGATAACCTTCCTGAGTCTGTCGTTCGTGAATTTGTGTTAATTCTGGCTCCGTTCGCCCCGCATTTGGCTGAAGAGCTCTGGGGTCGTCTTGGAAATAAACAATCACTTGCCTACGAGCCGTGGCCGGAAGTGAATCCGGAATACCTGAAATCCGAAACGGTTATGTATCCGGTTCAGATTAATGGCAAGATGCGCGGTGAGATTCACATTTCGGCAGAAAAGGCCGAAGAAAAAGAATTTGTACTTGAGCAGGCAAAAAAACAGGAGAACGTCCTTCGGTATTTGAAAGACGCCACGATTGTCAAGGAGATCTTTGTGCCGGGCAGGATCGTCAATATTGTAATCAGGCAATAGCAGCACAGTATCCTTCATCCTGGTTCGCCTGGTCCAGGATACCAATCGATTTTCTCATTCAAAAAAAGCCCGGAACAAGCCGGGCTTTTACTTTTCAAGCATCAAAAACTGAACGATTACACCGTGGAAAACTCTACTGTGAATCTGTCGGGTTGCCAGAGGCTCATCTCTTTTCGACAGGCACCCAATCGAGGTTTTTTTCTGCAATGTAGAGAGCTCGCGGGCGGACAAGTCTGTTGTTTGCTGCCTGCTCCAGGTAGTGTGCTGTCCATCCCGATACACGACTCATGGTGAATATACAGGTGTAGAGATCGGGAAGAATGCCGATGGAGTAGTAGACGGTTGCCGAAAAGAAATCGACATTCGGGTCAATACTTTTCTCCTCTTTCATTGTCTTCAGAATCGCTTCGGACCATTCATACAGATTTTCGTGTCCGGTCTCTTCCGAGAGCGCTTTGGACATTTTTCGAAGGTGGAATGCCCGGGGATCAAAGGTTTTATAGACACGGTGGCCAAAACCCATGATCTTCTCCTTGTTTGTCAGCTTCTTTTTGGTAAAAGCTACAGGATCTGCGTTATCTCCCTGGTCCTGAAGTTCCAGCAGCATTTTCATGACTGCTGTGTTGGCTCCGCCGTGAAGCGGCCCCTTGAGGGACCCGATGGCACCGGTGACAGCAGAATAGATATCGGATTGGGTGGAACAGATGGAGCGGCAAGTGAATGTGGATGCATTCATTCCATGCTCTGCATGCAGTATCAGACAGAGATTCATCGTTTTTTCTGCCTGTTCACCCGGGCGTTCTCCGTTAAGCATATAGAGAAAATTGTAGGCAGTGCTTCCCTCTTTCAGAGGAGCTACAATTTCTTTGCCGTGTCGGACCCGGTCGAATGCGGCAACGATAGTCGGTATTTTCGCTGTCATGGCTATTGCCTGGTTCCGGTTGTCCCGGTCGGTATCCCCGGTGGATTTTGGGGAGAAGTCGGCCAGCATGGAGGTAGCAGTTCTCAGGACAGCCATCGGTTCGGCAGAGGAGTCTGTCTCTTTTATGTAATTAATGACCGTTTGAGGGATGTTTCGTTCGGCTATGAGCTGTTTCTTCAAGGATTCCAGTTCTTCCTTTTTGGGTAGCCGATCGTTCCACAGCAGGAAGCAGACCTCTTCAAAGGTGGCATTCTTTGCCAGTGTATCAACATTATAGCCGCTGTAGATCAGTTCGCCTTTCTGGCCGTCAATAAAACTCTTGGTGGTTGAAAATGCTACAATACCTTCCAAGCCACGGTTGATGTATGGATATTCATTCGTGTCGATTTCTGACAATTGTTGCCTGGTCATTCTTGTCGTCTTTTTGAGTTAATAGAAAATTACAGGTTGTCAAACCCGGCAAAGAGCATTTGCAATCATAACACAGGTTGGACCCGCAATCAGGACTCCACATTTGTAAGGAGTGCGGTACTGTCAGACCGTGTCTTTCAGAGGCCTGTTCAATTTTTTTACCGTTCAACCTGACGGCCCCAAGGTAATAAAAAGAGCGTTATTTATGAAGGGAAAATGGGGGGGATGGGTCAGAGTTAACGGTCGTTCTCTTTTGCCTCGTCCCAAAGCTGGTCCATCTCTTCGAGGGAAGTATCTTCCAGTCGCTGCTTTTTCTCCGACAGGCGCTTCTCGATGTATCGGAAACGTCTCTCAAATTTCCGGTTGGCAGACCTCAGTGAATCTTCTGCTTTCAGATTCAAAAGTCTGCCGACATTGACCAGGGAGAAGAGCAAGTCTCCAAATTCTTCACGTTGATGAGTAGAAGAATCGGTTTCCAATGCCTGCTTGAACTCCAGAAGTTCTTCATCAAGTTTGGTCCAGGCCGGTTCCCAGCTATTCCAGTCAAAGCCGACATTGGAAGCCTTCTGTTGCATACGGTAGGCTTTGATCAGAGCGGGCAGTTGAGCGGGCAAGCCATCCATGACCGACTCCTTCCCCTCTGTCTGTTTGATGGATTCCCAGTTTGCTGCCACCTCCTCTTCACTATCACCCGATTTGTCGCCAAATACGTGGGGATGCCTGCGGATCAGTTTTTCAGAGATGGAATAAAGAACATCATGGATGGAGAAACTATCAGTTTCTGATGCCATCTGACTATGGAAAACCACCTGGAGAAGGAGATCGCCCAGCTCTTTTTTCAGTTCCTCCATGTCCCCGGAATCAATTGCGTCTACGACCTCATAGGCCTCTTCAATAACATTATCCTTTATCGAGTGATGAGTCTGTTTCCTGTCCCAGGGACAATCGTTCCGAAGTTGTTGAATCAGAGAAATGAATGGGTCGAAATCCGGGCTTGGTTTCATGTGCTTGTCAATTCTGAAAAGACTGGTTGGGTGTCCCCCCCCCCGGTATCCAAAAAACGGGAAAAAGGATGGCTGAATTACAAATCAGGTTTCCAATTTCTGCTCCTCTGCAGCCGGGAAAAGGATGTTGTTAAGGATCAGCCGATATCCCGGGCTGTTCGGGTGAAGGTCAAGGTCCGTGGGAGGATCGTTTACCCTGTGCATATAGTCCTCCGGATCGTGACCACCGTAAAAAGTAAAGGTTCCCTCCCCATAATTTCCAGAAAGATATTTAACCTGATTTCGACCAGGTGTCTCACCCAGGATGACGACAGTGGGTTTTACCTGTTCTTTTCGAAAGGCAGTCGTCTGACCGTAGAAGCCCCGGATGCTGTTTTCGTGGTTTTGCGTCAGCATGGTTGGAACCGGATCCCACCGTGCCGAGAATCGAAATAGTGTGAAGTAGTCGAGACTTTCGCGGATTTCTTCTGTATCGATCTCGATATCCACATTGTCGTGACTGTAGGTGTAAGGGTCTGTATTGATATGAAAATTTTCAAATGCCAGTGTAGAAGTGAAATTCAGCAGATTGTTTACCTGTGGATCCACCGGATCTCCATCCAGCTGTTCCGGGACGATGTCCAGGCCGTCTGAAGCCAGGGCCAGGTCCAGTGTGTTCGTTCCTGAACACATGGCGAACAGAAACCCCCCGCGCCCTACATAGCTTCGAATTTCTTTGGCGACGGCTCGTTTAAGATGGCTGACTTTGTCGAAGCCGAGTTCCCCGGCCAGCGCTTTCAGTTCGTTGACCTGCTCTACGTACCACGGTGTGTTACGGTAGGTGGACCAGAATTTGCCAAACTGTCCGGTAAAATCTTCATGGTGCAGGTGAATCCAGTCGTATTGTTCAAGTGCTCCGTCAAGTACGTCCCGGTCATAGATCCGGTCATAGGGAACTTCAGCATAGTTCAGCACAAGAGTTACCGCATCGTCCCAGGGCAGAGATCCGGGAGGTGTGTACACTGCGATAGATGGAACTTCTTCCAAATTCACAGCAGCTGTATTCTGGTCAGACTGTTCCAGCTGCTGTAGCAGCTCACCGGCCTGCTCTGCAGTAACCGGTTCGAGGGATACATTTCTTACTCTGCTTTTGTCTTCCAATCCAGTTCTGTTTTCGACAAGAAAACTGCCACCGCGATAGTTTAAAAGCCACTGACCGGAACCACCTTCGCTGATATGAGCAAAGAGAACACCATATGCTTTCAGATGGTTGGTTTGTGACTGGTCCATTGGAATCAGGACATAGTCCTGTGCATACAACTGTTTGTTAGCCATCCCACACAGGACAACAACCAGCAGAAGGAACATTTCGGTTCGGGTAGTTCGTTTCATTCACCTACAAGTTTGTTGTGTCTGTATTCTGCAGCCGACTACGGACCCGGGAGGCGTAGAATCCCTGTGGAAATTCCTTCAGAATTTGTTCGTAGCGAGATTTCTGTCTTACTGCTTTCGTTTCCGGATCGTCATGCAGTTCCGAGAGTATCACCTCCTTCCAGAGAAGCTGTTCCCGTAGTGGAGACCCTACATTCCGGCGATTGACTCGTAAAATCCATTCATAAACTGTTTCCATCTGGTTGACTGCTACTGTGGAGGAGGCTTCAACCAATGCGTGTTCGACCAGCCGGGAATCACCACTTTCCTCGAGTTGTTCCAGTACGGGTATGCATCCCTCAAAATCTCGCTGGTGAAGCGATCGGATACATTTTGTGAACCGCTCAAGTGCCTGTCCGGTACTGTCGCTACGTTCACCCTGCTGCATCCAGAGCCTGATTTTCAGAGCACGATTCGCAGCTGCCGATTGTGAATGTTGTTCCAGCTCCTGAAGTTGAAGAAGTGCATACTCATAGTCGCCTGCAAGAAAATCGGAGAATCCCAGATAGTACTGTGATTCCAGCTTCAGATCCTGTTGGTCCGTCTCTTCTGCAATTGCTGAGAATGTATGTCTGGCACTCCGCCAGTTTCGATTCAACAGATCGATTCGTGCCCGAAACCATCGTACCTGAAGAGTTTCTCCGTCCAGCTCCTGAAGTTGAGAGAGGTACTGACCGGCTAACTCTGCATCTCCACTGTATTCAATGGACAGAGTGATGAGTCGATTGAGTACACGTTGGCGTAAATAGGAATCAGATACCTGCTGCAACAACCTGTCGCTATCCCGCATCAGGGTCCGGTAGAGTCGATTCTGACGATCAATTTCTTCAGAAGGTGGCAGTCCCAGATTTCTGGCCCATGTTAAATGCAGTGCGCCCAGACGATCGGTCGCTTCCAGGGCTTGGACCCCATTCGACAGTTCGATGGCCTGCCTGTAAACCTTTGCCGCATCGTCGAATCGGTAGTTCGATTCCAGCATTTCACCCAGTTGCAATAGGGGAGAGTACGCTCTGCTATTTTCTACTTCATAATCGGTGGCAGATTTCAGGGCCGTTTCTACTTCTTCTGTTTCCAGCAGTAACCAAAGGTAGAACCGGTGCATGTGAGGGTAAAAGGGAGAATTTGGGGAGAGTTCTGACAGAATCGACTCTGTATGCCGGGCAGTCATATCCAGGAGTCCTGAACTTTCCCCCTCCATCACTCTTTGTCGCACATAGGACTCTCTTTCCGGATTGTGATAGACCAGTGTAGTCAACTCACTGGCCAACCGGTCCATCTTTCCGGTGCGGACAAGAAGTGCAAAAATTTCGTTCAAAAAGAGAGTTCGATTCCGGAAATGAGAACGCCCGTGATCGTACAGGTTCAGTGCGGCTTGCAGTTCGTTACGTTCTGTCATGGCGTTTCCGATGCGGTAGTACATTGAAATATCATCGGGCGATTCGCTGATCAAATCTTCCCAGATGATTCGGGCACGTTTTTGATTTCCCGAACGGTGGTGGAGATCTGCACTCATCAACTTCAGTCGAACCGGAGAGGAAGGCGAGCTCTCAAGAAGTGAATCTACTTTTTCGATAGCTGTGGATATATGGCCGGAGTAGATTAATGCATCGATAAGTGTTTCCAGATAGAGCTGTGATTCCGGATTTCGGGAGTACAACTGCTCCAGTATTTCTACTGCCTCGATAAATCGTTGCTCATTGAGAAGGTCTTCCGCCTCACTAAAATCGGACTGTTGTCCAGTCAGGGGAGAAGCAAAAAAAAAGAGACTCAGGACGATCTGAATGTTACAGATCCGTATCATGGATTTGGGTTCTCAGGTTCAATATATCAGGAGCAAACGTTTTGATATTCTGATAGAAAAGATGCACCGGAAATCCGACAACGTTGTAATAATCTCCATCGATTCGGGAGACGAAAAGGGCTCCCAGGTCGTCCTGGATTCCATACCCACCTGCTTTATCGAATGGATTGCCCCTGAGAATATACTGCTCAATTTCTTCTTCAAGCAGCCGGGCAAACCAGACTCGGGTCTTTTCCTGGAATGAGAGTTCCCGATGTTTGCTCCCATTTCTGTTGTCAATCAGGGTGACGCCTGTATAGACATCATGGCTTGTACCACTTAACAGCCCGAGCATCTTCCTGGCTTCGCCCGGGTCATCCGGCTGTCCGAGGACCGTCCCATTCTTGACGACAATCGTGTCTGCCCCGATGATGAGTCCTGTTTCCAGGTTTGCTACTGCCCGCGCTTTCCGCCTCGACAACTCGCGGACCAGATCCGGAGCCTGAAGCGGAGATGAAATACTCTCATCTGCACCGCTGGGAACAACATCGAATGGAATCCCGAACAGTTCCAGTAATCTCTTTCGTCTCGGACTTTTGGATGCAAGT
>JBBDRX010000035.1:0-8716 GCA_040905245.1 Balneolaceae bacterium
GCTCCGAGATAGTGGGCAAGGCTAAAACAGGCGGCAGCAACCAGTACAGCAGTCCAGGATGCTATCCACCTGCGGGAAATGATTTTTGACAACGCCCAGACGAAAAGAGAGACCAGAATGACCCGAAAAAACAACTCTTCATAGAGCCCTGCACCCAGTGAAAGGGCGAGAAGCTGAAGTTTTGTCTGCCCTACTTGCATAAGTAGTGACTCCAGAACGAGTGAGATGACGAGGGCCAGCCCGATTGCATACAGAAGAGCCTCAATCAGCATAAAAAGAAATGTAGAGAGGCGAATGGCGCGAAGTTTTTTTCGATCCCGCCAGAGAATCCAGAGTCCTGCTATCGCTGCAATGTAGAAAGTAACATTGAGTGCGTTTAATCCGAATGTGGCAAACATCTGCTTGAACCAGGCATCGACCGAAATGCGAACTATATACTCTGCATTGGGCTGGGATACCTGGATCAGGATTTCATAGAGGATGAGTAGTGGTAGCGAAATCAGATAGCTGTAGAGGAGAGTCCGGCTCTGTTGGAAGTAGTTTCTGTTCAACGGAACCTCTCCCGGTCAATCCTGTTGATAAATTCGTACTGAGGCAGTTGCTCCATCTCTGAAGCCAAGCTGTCGGAATGCTTTCTCTGACAGCTTGATGCCGTCGTTACGGATTCGGTCATTCACCTTTACATACGTTCCCCGTCCTGTAGACGGGTTTTCAACGTAGATAATACTGCCAAGAGCCATGTTGGCATGAGCTGCCGTCAACTGGTGGGGATTGTAGAGTTCTCCGCTCGTTGTAGGAGCCGCAGCCTGGTCGTCTCTGTATCGTGTTGTCTCCAATTCGCCCAGATCTTCAAGCCCGCTGCTCTCAAGATAGGGATTGGCAAAGCTTCTGGAGGGAGGCAGCAGTACGGTAATACGCTGGCCATTTCGCAGAGAGTTCAAATCCGTTCCGGGATTCAGGCCTTTCAACTCCTCCTCAGTCATCAGAAACCGGTCGAGTATCCGGGTGAGATTCTCGCCGGACTCCACACGATACGTGACAAAACGGCCTTGAGGTGTGGATTCTTCCGCCCCCTCCTCAACAACTGGCGTAGAGCGAACCTGATGAACGATCAATTGCTGTCCTACTCGTATAACATCTTCTTCGAGGTTATTCAGATCGCGAAGCTCCTGTGTCGTCATACCATGTTCACTGGCAATACGATTCAGGTAGTCGCCGCTGCGGACGGTATAGTAAGTGTTCGATCGGGATGAACCGGGAGCGACGATCGATTCCCGCGGCTCTTCATCCGGCTCTGAAGGTTCAACCCGTTCGGCTGCCCCGCCGGACTCTTCAGGGAAGTCGCCTTCAGAATAGATCGTCAGTTCCATTCCCGGTGCCAGGACATTGGTTTGGAGATCGTTCCACTGTTCGATCTCTGCAATAGTAACCCCGTATCTTCGGCTGATAGCGAACAACGTCTCCCCCTCCTGAACAGTATGGACAGTTGCGTTCCGGGAGGGGGGAGCAATACGGAGTCGTATTCCGGCTTGAAGGTTGTCGCCCTCCAGCTGGTTCCATTCTCTTATTTCTGCTACCGTGACTCCGTATTCACGTGAGATGCTGTAGAGAGTTTCTCCCTGCCGGACGGTATGTTCAGTTGGCCTGTTTTGCGCGTCTGCTGTAGCAGGGAATGTCAATAGCATCATCAGAGCTGTCAGCAACACTCCGGAAAATGTAATGTTCGTATTTGGTAGAATCGTTTTACTCATCGTTTGTCTCTTCTTTTAGCTGCAGGAGTGCTTCCTGCAACTCAGAACGCGTGCGGGCCTCTTTCTGTTGTTTGGCTCGTTCAATTCCTTCTGAAAAACACTTCTCGGCCTCTTCGATTCGATCCAGGTGCTGGTAAAGCTTGCCGAGATGGTAGTATATTCCGAGATAGGAGGGCTCGTTCCGGTAGATAGATTCAAAGAGTATCAACGCCTGATCTATCCGGTTACTTTTTATCAACTCCAGCGCGAGGGCAAATTTGGAGAAGGAGTCGTCCGGGTTGCTACTGACCGCCTGTGCCAGGAGTTTGATTTTGTTTTGAGTCATTCGGTCGACTGTTCAGCTCTGAATCGTTGCTGGATCTCCTCCATGGAGTCGCCACCATATTTTTCAAGAAAAGCGTTTGCCAGGACAGGTGCAATAACGCTCTCCGCCACGACAACAGCCCGGGGCAGTGCACAGACATCCGAGCGCTCGTAACGTGTATCCTGCTCTTCCTTACTGACAAAGTCAACGGTTTTGAGCGGTTTCAACATAGTCGGAATCGGCTTCATCGCACCTCGGATGATGACCGGCATTCCGGTAGACATTCCGCCTTCAATGCCACCAGCGCGGTTGGTACGCCGGCGAAAGGAATCCTCGGACCAGACAATTTCGTCATGAACCTCATGCCCCGGGCGGTGGGCGGCCTCCATGCCGAGGCCGATTTCGACTCCCTTCATTGCCTGGGTGCCCATAATTGCCTGGGCCAGCCGGCCATCGAGTTTTCGATCCCAGTGTACATAACTTCCCAGTCCTGCCGGAAGTCCGGTGACGATGATCTCATAAATTCCACCCAGGGACGAACCCTCCTTGCGACGGGTTTTGATCTCTTCCCGCATCGCTTCACCGAGTTTCGGATCCAGACAGCGGACGTCGGACTCATCCGCACTCTGATAGACCGTCTCGGCTCCTTTGGAGATCAGGGGAGCGGTGATCTCACGAATCTGATTCCAGGAGTTGTACCCGACCCGGCCGATCCGGATGACATGTGCCCCGATTTTGATACCAAACTGTTTCAGAAAAAGTCTGGCTATACTGCAACAGGCTACACGCATGCCGGTTTCTCTTGCACTTGAACGCTCTATGACCGGCCGAATGTCGCCAAACCTGTATTTCTGAACGCCGACCAGATCGGCATGGCCGGGGCGCGACAACGTAATCGGTTCAACCCCTTTTCCGTCTCCTTCACTGGCCATCACGACAGGCCAGTTGCTGTCGTCTTTTTTGTAGGCACGGTTGGGCATCTTGAGTGTGAGCGGTGAGCCCATGGTTTTTCCGAAACGGAGGCCGCTGGTGACCTCTGCCCAGTCCTTTTCGAAGGCCATTCGTCCGCCTCGTCCATAGCCTTGTTGACGTCGTACCAGATGGTGGGCAATCTCTTTTTCTGTCAGGGGAAGGCCGGCGGGAACCCCTTCAACGATACCGGTGAGTTCCGGGCCGTGGGATTCGCCTGCTGTTAAATATCGAATCATAGCGATGGAAATTGTTCATATCGATTGATACGGGAAGATAGAGAATTTTTGTGGCAGTTATCCGGTATCTTCCTGAAGCTGCGGGCACAATTGGAGGAAAACTTTTGTAATATTGGCGCAGGAATTTATAACCGTATCATTACCGGCCTGTTGCTCTTCCGGCAGAGGCCTCAACGAAGAACCGGGCGGCAGTGAACCAAGCCCGGACAGGACGAATGATCTACGCATTACAGGAGGTTGGTCGATACAGCACGCTGCTCTACCAGGCGCTGCGTTCATCGGTTGAGGTGGATACTTATCGGAGGAACCTGCTGCACGAGCTGGTGAAGGTGGGATACGATTCGATTGGAATCATCATATTGACAGGTGTGTTTACGGGAGCCGTACTCACCATTCAGACAGCTTACCAACTGAAAGTGCCATTTATTCCTGTTTCGACCATTGGTTCCATCGTCTCCGAATCGATTTTGATCGAGCTGGCGGCTGTGATCTCCA
The DNA here is from genome assembly GCA_040905245.1 of Balneolaceae bacterium. GTDB lineage: Bacteria > Bacteroidota > Rhodothermia > Balneolales > Balneolaceae > JBBDRX01. Next base: position 3,759 of record JBBDRX010000035.1, read on the forward strand.
GTCTGGTTCTGGCCGGGAAGGTGGGAGCTCGTATTGCCACCGAGCTGGGTACGATGAAAGTGAGCGAGCAAGTGGATGCCCTGGAGTCGATGGGGTTCAACTCCGTGACCTATCTGGTTGTTCCCAGGGTTCTTTCGGGCCTCTTCATGTTTCCGGTGCTCTACGTGGTGGCTGCAGTTTTCGGAATCGGAGGCGGACTTGTGGCGGGGATGTTGACCGGCGCGGTCCCTGCTTCGGACTTTATTACCGGTGCCCAGTCCTTTTTTGCACCGTGGAATGTTGTATTCGGTTTTGTAAAATCTTTTGTGTTCGGTTTTGTAATTACATCGGTTGCTTGTTACAAAGGGTATTATGCCAGCGGCGGAGCCGAAGGGGTTGGAAAGAGTACGACACAGGCGACGGTGCTGGGTTGCATCTATGTGCTTTTGGCAGATTTTATGCTTGCGGCGCTTCTGTTGTAAAGAAATAAATATGATCGAGATTCGGAATCTTACAAAGCGTTTTGACGATCTGACAGTCTGGGAAGATGTCTCTTTTACGATTGATGATGGAGAAACCATTGGAATTATCGGACGTTCCGGATGTGGAAAATCGGTGTTGATGAAGCATATCAATGCATTGATGACACCGGATAAGGGTGAGGTGCTGATCGATGGTATCAACATCTATGAGCAGGACTATGTAAGCCTTCGGAAGATGAGACAGCGATTCGGAGTCCTTTTTCAGGGTTCTGCACTGTTCGATTCAATCAATACGTTCGAAAATGTCGCATTCCCTCTTCGCTACTTTACCCGGATGAAGGAAAAGGAGATTCGTGAGAGTGTACTTGAAGCACTCGAAACCGTTGGGCTTGAGGAGGCGGCAGACAAAGGGACATCGGAGCTGTCGGGAGGGATGAGAAAGCGTGTGGCACTTGCCCGAGCGATTATTCTGAAACCGAATTACATGATGTATGACGAGCCGACATCCGGACTGGATCCGGAGACATCCGATGAGATCAACCGTCTGATTATCCAGATGTCCGAGTCTCTCCATATCACGTCTGTTGTGATTACCCACGATATGCACAGTGTACTTGAGGTGGCGGACAAGGTTGCCTTTCTGGATCAGCAACGTCTAAGTTGGCACGGTACAATTGAAGACCTCCGGAGGAGCGATCATCGGGAGTTGATGCGATTTGTAACCGCCAGCGAGTATCAGGTTCGAACACCGAAAACAGCCGGCCGGGATTGGTAGACAAAGAGTAGCCGGATTTCGGGGCAAATGAAAAACAGAGGCCGATGACAAATGAGTTGAAAACGGGATTGACGGTAGTAGCTGCCGTCGTGATTGCCTACCTGGGATTTCGCTTTATGAGCGATGTACCCATTTTGCGGTCGCCTATGGAAGTTGTTACGAGGTTTGACCGGGTGGATGGGCTGGGATCCGGCGGACTGGTCTATATGCAAGGGGTAAAAATAGGATCTGTCAATGAGATGGCCCTGACTCCAGAGGGTGATGTTCGTGTCGTGATGTCCATTGAGATGGATTTACAGATACCGGTAGATTCCAGAGCGCAGTTGACTTCCCAGGGCTTTCTGGACGGGAAATCGATCGTCATCGAGAAGGGACAATCGGACAGGGTTCTGACCTATGGGGAAGAGATTGAGGGAATCTACGTGGACTCCATCATGGAGACACTGGGGAACCGTGGTCAGGAACTGGGAGACGACTTTTCAGATACGTTTGAAGAGCTGAACCAGTTTCTTGTACAGTTGAACCATACGCTGGACGATGAGAGCAGTCGATCTGTGCGCGAAACCATTCAGAGCCTGGAAATGGCCGTATCAACGCTCTCCGGCGTTCTCGATTCCAGAAAACGAGAGTTGGACGAGACAATCGGGTCTCTCCATCACCTGATGGCCGAACTCGATACAACCGCGACCGAAACCCGCCCCAATATCGAACGTGTCATGCAGAACCTTGAGGTTTCGTCAGACGATATTCGCAAGATCAGCTCACAACTGGACCGGACCGTTGAAAACCTCAACGGAATTCTGGAGAAGGTAAACAGAGGGGAAGGGAGCCTTGGCCGTATGGTCAACGACCCTTCACTTTATGAGAATGTAGACTCACTTTCAGTTGAGATGAAAAATCTGATTCGTTCCATTCAGGAAAACCCGGGGCAGTACCTCAGACACATGAAGATGATCGAGATCTTTTGACTGTTTGTGTCGGACGGGTTGAACCGGGAGCTCGTTGCTCTTCGTCTGCTCTTGCACTATATTTCAAGTCTGTATATCTGCGTCCTGAACGTGGTGTGGCCATCACTGGCGACTCTGTGAAACATGGATGCGGCAACATCTAAAGAGTTTATCTGAAGAGGTATTTATGGGTGCAATGTCGAAAATGAGGAACAGTACCCCAGTTGTACTGTGGGTACTGATCTTTTCTTTTGGGGTGTTATGGGTATTGCAGGACACGCAGATGTTTGACGCAATGGCCGGCGGCCCGACAGATCTGGGGTCTGTAAACGGCGAGCCGATCTCGCTGGAAGAGTTTAATAACCGGGTCAGCTACTACATCGACCAGTACAATCAGCAGAACAGCGGTCCGATGGAGGCCGGTATTCGAAGCGAATTTGAGGAGCAGGCATGGGAAGATCTTGTTTCCGAGCAGGTCATGTCACAGAAGATGGAAGATCTTGGTATTCTTGTGACGGATGAGGAGCTCGTAAATATGGTAACCGGAGAGAATCCGGATCCGTTTATTCGACAACAGTTTCAGGATGAACAGGGCCAGATCGACCGGGTAGCACTCCGTGCTGCTATTGAGGCACCGGAGAACCAGGAAGTCTGGGTCATGATTGAACAACAGCTTCGTCAGAATCGTCAGCAGCAGAAACTGTCCAACTTTATTACATCCGGAATGCGGGTCCCCAGCCGTGAGGTGGAAGAGGCCTACAGAAAGGAGAACAGCTTTGCTGATATCCGTTTTATCCGTATTCCGTACAGTACGGTTTCCGATGGTGAGATCCAGGTGACCGATCAGGAGATCCGAAGCTATTACGACGATCATCTCGACTCGTTTCACCGGGAAGAGAGCTATCGTTTTCAGTATGTTCACTTCCCCAAGACACCAACTCGTGAAGATACTCTGCGGGCTGTTCAGGAGGTTGAGCAGCTGAGTGAGCGTTTTGAAGCAACCGAAAACCATGCTGAATTCCTTCAGCAGATTCAATCGGCCGTTCCATACCGGGACGGGTTTGTAGAGGTTGATCAGATTCGGGAGGAATACAGTCCGGTACTCGATCTGGAACCGGGAGAGGTTAGTGACCTTCACATGATTTCCGGACATCCGCATCTTTTTAAACTGGTCGAGCGGCAGGGCGATGAAGTGAAGTTTGCTGTATTGAGCTATCGCGTAGTTCCGGATCCCATCGCCACGGTTGACCGGCTGGCAGAAGAAGCAGATGAATTCGCCTATTTTGCGCGCGAAGACGGGTTCCCGGAAGAGGCCGAAAATCAGGGATATGAGTTGAGAAACGGAAGTGCGACACAGGCAACGCCTGTAGTTCCCGAACTGGGTCGTGCACGTGAGCTTGTGAACCGCCTGGAACAAATGACACGTGGTGAAATCTCTGATCCAATCGAGCTGCGGGACGCGTTTGTGGTTGTTCGAATGGACCAGATTATTGCTGCAGGACCGAGGCCCCTTGAAGAGGTGCGGGCACAGATTGAAAATTCCCTTCGGGAGATCAAGCGAAAAGAGTTGACCGTCACCCGGCTTCGGGAGCAGATTTCGGGGCAGCAGTCATTGGAGGAGATTGCTCAAACACTCGGTAGTGAAGTGCAAACAGCTGAGAACATTCGGCTCGGTTCGAATACTCTCGCAAATGCGGGCCGCGAACCCGGAATCATTGGAGCGGCTTTTGGCCTTTCTGAAGGGCAGCGTTCCGATGTACTCTCCGGAAATGCAGCAGCGTTTATTCTTGAAGTTGTCGAGCGTGATCTGGCAGATCCGGCCGAGATGACTCGTGAAGATGCCAATCGGCTGCGACAACAGCTGGAACAGGAGAAATATTTTGTGTACAGCAGCGTCTGGCTGGAAGAGCTGAAGAAGAATGCCCGGATTCGGGATAACAGAGCACTCTTTTTAAGCCGGTAATCGATCACTGTATTGGCTGGAGATATAATCATAAAAGGCAGGAGATCGCGTCACTCTCTTGCCTTTTCTGTTTCTCTTTCTATTTAAAAAGTCATGATGGACCGGGAGAAACAAGAACGAATCTGGATGAAACGGGCCCTTCACCTGGCTCGAAAAGGTGAGGGGTATGTCTCTCCCAACCCGTTGGTTGGCTGTGTGATTGTTTCTGAAGGAGGAGATATTATCGGAGAAGGGTACCACGAACGATATGGGAAAGCTCATGCGGAAGTCCGTGCGATAGAGAGTGTTTCCGATCGATCACTTCTGGAAGGAGCCACAGTCTATGTTACGTTGGAACCCTGTAGCCATCACGGCCAGACCCCGCCCTGTGCCGAGATGTTAGCCGGGTTGCCGCTGCGCCGCGTCGTGATTGCCATGAAAGACCCCAATCCGAAGGTAAACGGAGATGGAATTCGTATTCTGGAAGAATCGGGTATACAGGTCGAGATGGGTTTGTTGCGGGAGGAGGCCAAAGAGTTGAATCGGTTTTTTCTCCATTACCTCGAGTTTGGCCGTCCCTACACTACCCTTAAAGTGGCTCAGACAGCCGATGGGTACACAGCTGCGCCGTCCGGAAATTCGAAGTGGATCAGTTCGCTTGAGTCCAGAGAGAGAGTCCACCTGTGGAGGTCCCGTTACGATGCGGTTCTTGTGGGGCGGAATACAGCAGCTCTTGACAACCCGTCCCTGACGGTCCGTCATATCGAAGGCCGGCAACCGGTGCGGGTGGTGATCGATGGCCCCCTTTCTCTTTCCCGGGACCTGAATCTATT
>JBBDRX010000036.1:0-8615 GCA_040905245.1 Balneolaceae bacterium
GAGAAGAGCTTGTCACCGAACCGGGACGGGCCAGTTACTACAGCGACCCGTATTTCTGGTCCTATTTTATCCAGCCGGCGGCCCACAACACCATACTTGTAGATGATTTTCCGGAAAGTCAGTTTGCCGGCGACTACAAGAATGAAATGACCGGGTTCAATAAATATGCTCGCCTGAAAGATGCACTGGTATCTGATGCAGGAGGCTTCCTGGTCTCCGAGTTGGCTCCGGTATATCACAGTGATCTCGAGACCATGCAGCGGCGTATCTGGTTTATCGACCCCGGCTATGTGGTAATTGACGACCGGGTCCGGTCAAATGGCGAGGCTCATACCTACCAGATGCAGCTTCATCCTCCCAACCTTCCATCCCTTGCCATTGACGGAGATCGTGCCCGCGTTACCGGAGAGCAGTCGACTCTTGACATTCAGGTGTTGATGCCGGATGCGCCGCGCCTGATCAAAAAGCAATATCCGCTGGCCAATCGGGATATCGACGTGGAGAACCTGCTTCCCAAAGGTGCTCTCCAGGTAACACACGATTCCCCTCAACGGAATCAGGAATTTCGGGTTGTACTTACGCCTCGTCGGGATGGCATGGACTTTCCATCATCAATCCGCGAAGTGGAGGGAGACAACTTCAAAGCCATCGAAGCGAGCTTTTCCGATGGGCGACGGGATCGCATCTACTTTCGCACCGGAGACGACATCTCGGACCAGATCGAAACCGACGCGCAAACCGCCTTTATCAGTCTGAATGCAGAGGGAAAAGTGAGAGCTGCCGGTTTTGAAGGAGCCACACACTTTCAGATCGGAGACCGATTCTCCTTCTCGAGTGAATATCCCGGCCATGGAATGTTCCATCTTCACGAAGATGGAGAGCGGATCAGGCTTTCCCGAGGTCTTCTGGATACCGGCAGTGTCCCGGCAAGTGTAACCACGCAATCTGTCGGCGAAGTACGGGAGAACCTCTCTTCACCGGAGTCCGGCAATGGGTTAATAGAGAGAACCCAGGGGGCAGAACAAACTCGACTCGACGTTAATCTCTCCGGAGAGCCCCTGGAAATCGATATCCTCTACAACGAATAGAAAAAATGAACAACCGGGCCTGACGGGATGAACCGGTCTGTGCAGTGCCGTTAGTACGAGTGCTCCTGTAAGACGGTGAACACCGGTGATCATCGCATTTTTCGCCAAAGTCATACACATTGTTTGGCCACAATCCTGCACTCGTGTATTATCAGATGAGCGTTCCTGAAAAGCCGTTCAAGAGATGTGCAAGCAGGTGGTTTCGCACCCGGAGCGGCTTTAGTTTCAAGTAACTCCTGATAATATAGGGCGGTTGGTCACTCTCCACCAAATCTTTTTCTATTGTCCCACCAAAATAGTAATTAACAAATGGTAATATATAACTAATATATAACCTATATCATTTTAAAAGTGATTACACAGAAAAAGAAAAATCGCCAGAATATGACGGAATCGGACACTTGTAGTGCAATCGGCACTTTTCTTTCGGCCAAACAGATACTGAGAAGTGCAAGTGAATTTTGTACCTTGCCGGATTCGAAAAAAGACCCATGACAAGAAGGCGAACAGAACAACTTCTCCTCTTTTTCACCATCGTTATGATCGCGGTCAACCTCCGTCCGGCGATCACAGGGGTGGGGCCGTTGATCTATGAAATCCGCCTCGACACCGGACTCTCCAACACGCTGCTCGGCCTGCTCACGACACTTCCGCTTCTTGCATTCGCCGTTTGCTCTATCTTCACAGCGACCATCAGCCGTAAAATCGGGACGGAAGCGACCATGAGTCTTGCGTTTCTACTCATCTCCGGTGGAATCTTTACCCGGGTTGTTCCGGGGACCACCACACTCTTTTTCGGAACCTTGCTGGTTGGTTTCGGTATAGCGCTTGGCAATGTTTTGATACCGGGTATCGCAAAGAAATATTTTCCCAACCGGTTTGGATTGGTTACCGGGCTCTACGCATCCATGATGGGACTCGGAGCCGCGACAGCAGCAGGAATCAGCGTTCCCCTGTCAGAAGGGTTGGGACTGGGGTGGCGATGGGCTCTCGGTGTCTGGGGATTTGTCTCCATTGCCGGGCTGCTGGTCTGGCTGCCTCAAATGAAAAACAACCGCCCGGTTCAAACGTACGTCAATCCGATTGAGCCACTTCGTAATCTCGGTCGATCCCGAATCGCCTGGTACATTTCGCTCTTTATGGGGCTGCAGTCCTTTACATTCTACGTAAGTATCGCCTGGCTGCCGGAGATTCTGATTGAACAGGGAATGACACCTTCACAGGCGGGATGGCTGCTTTTCCTCTCCCAGGTCGTAGGTGTCGGGAGTACGCTGATCATTCCGCCCTGGGCCGAGTCCATGCCGAATCAAAAACTCCCCGTCACTCTCATTCTGGCCACCGAACTGATCAGCATCCTCGGACTCATGCTACCTGTTCAGAATCTGTGGATAACGGCCGGGCTTGTGACACTTCTGGGTATCAGTTTCGGTAGCAGCTTTGGGATCGTTCTTCTGATGATTGGCTTGCGCACACGGGATACGGATGCCGCCAATGAACTTTCCGGTATGTCGCAATCCATCGGCTATTCACTCGCTGCAGTCGGTCCTGCACTGTTCGGTGCACTGCACGATCTGACGGGGGGCTGGCTTGTCCCGCTTGGCGTCCTTCTGATGGTTGGCCTGCTAAAGCTCTGGTCCGGGCTGAAATCGGCAGTTGACCAGACGATTTAACCCCAATTCAAAGGAGTCCTACATCCCTTCTACGCCGACAACTCTTCGGCAATCTGATCAAGACGCTGCTCCAGTGCCATCTCCTTCTCCCGATACCCTTCAATGTCAGCAAGATCGTCCTGTACGCTAATGTAAAACTTTATTTTCGGTTCCGTGCCGGACGGACGGACGGATATCAGATCTCCCCTATCCGTAGCAAACTGAAGTACATTTGAGGCCGGGTAGTCCATCTCGGTCTCCAATCCGGTTTCAAGATCTTTTTGAATACCCGTCAGATAATCTTTTACCACCAATACTCGCGCGCCGGCAAAAGTAACAGGGGGGGCTTCACGGTAGGCTTTCATTTGCCGACGAATCTCATCCTCTCCACTTTTACCCTTCCGGGTGACCGAGATCAATCGTTCCCGATAGAATCCATAGCGAATCGCAATCTCGCGAAGCACCTCAAAAAGCGACTTGCCCTGCTGCTTGTAGCTGGCGGCCATTTCGGCTATCAACAGACAGGAGACCACCGCGTCCTTGTCCCGGACATGGTCTCCGATCAGATATCCATAACTCTCCTCCCCGCCAATGAGAAACCGCTTCTTTCCTTCCAGCCGGGTCATCATGTCACCGATATACTTGAACCCGGTCAATACATTGTAGCAGGAAACCCCCATCGCTTCTGCGATCCGGTCCAGCTGATAACTGGTAACAATGGTCTTCACAACATATTCGTCCCCGGTCAACCAGCGATTCTCTTTCCAGCCCCCAAGCAGATAGTGAAACAGAAGAGCCGCCGTCTGGTTCCCGTTCAGCATTTCCAATTCACTCTTTTCGTTCCGGACTACAATTCCTACGCGATCTCCATCCGGATCCGTTGCCATGACCAGCTCCGCATCTGTCTCGTTCGCTTTCTCTATCGCCATAGCCAACGCTTCCTTCTCTTCCGGATTCGGATAGACGACTGTCGGAAAGTTCCCATCCACGACACACTGCTCTTCAACAAGATGAAGGTTGGTGAATCCGGCCGCCCGAAGAGTGTCCGGAACCAGCTTCACACCCGTACCGTGTATCGGAGAGTAGACGATCGGGAGATCAGCTTCTGCAGCAACGGCTTCCCGGTTGATCTGGCAGGTGAGAAGCGTTTCGACATACCGTCTGTCAATGTCTTCTCCGACCACTTCAACCAGCTCCGGATCTCGTTCCATCTGAATCTCCGACAAACCGGAGACGCGCTGGACTTGTTCAACGACTCCCTCCGCGTGTGGTTCAACCAGCTGCCCTCCATCCCTCCAGTACGCTTTGAAGCCACTATACTCTTTGGGATTGTGAGAAGCTGTCAACATCACTCCGGCATGGCACTTCAACTGGCGAATCGCATAGGAGAGCTCCGGTGTGGGACGCAGATCCGAAAACACGTGAACCTGAATCCCGTTGGCAGAAAAGACATCCGCCACGATTCCGGAGAACAGTTCCGCATTGTTTCTGTTGTCACGGGCTACGGCTACCCGGATCGGCTCATTACCGAAAATCTGTTTCAAATAGTTACTGAACCCCTGGGTTGCCCATGCGACCATATATTTGTTCATCCGGTTGGTTCCGACTCCCATCACTCCGCGCATGCCACCTGTGCCAAACTCCAGATCCTTGTAGAATGCGTCCGAAAGCTCTTCGTACCGCTCCTCTTCAAGCATTTTTTGGATCCATGCCCGGGTGTCCGGGTCATATGAATCGTCCAGCCAGGACTCGATGCGTTCCAAAACTTCAGGATTCAGGTTCTTCATACAAATTCTCCAGGGTTAAAAGAGTAGTTCCATCCGGTTTCAATCGATCGGGTACATGCCCCCTGTATCACAGAGTGTTATCAGGACGACGCTGAATACCGGAAACGAGCGGAATATACAAAATAACAATCGTCGGGAAATAACCCTGCAATTCAATATATTGACAGCTCCGTTTTTCCGGGGCGATCACCCTCCACCTCTTCGACAACCAAAACCATCAAGGCCGCACAACCGCCGATACCAGCCGGATATCTGCCCTGCCTTCAACTGCCAATAATTAGCGATTTCATGCAGAACTACAGATTTCGATCCATTTTTCTACCCCTTATCCTGACCACACTCTTTTCTTGCTCGTCAACACCCAAAAAACCTTCATTCACAGGTCGTTATGTTGCTCATGTAGAACTGGAATCGACCCGGCTTCTGGCTACAGAACTTCTCAGTGGTCTTGAAACCCCCTGGGATATCACCTGGGGAGAGGATGGCTGGATCTGGATCAATGAGCACAAGGGAACAGTCTCCCGGCTGAATCCGGAAACCGGAGAGCATCAGACTCTTCTGCAAGTACCGGATGTACACTTCCAGCGGGCGATGGGACTGCTTAGTATGGCACTTCACCCTGAATTCTCGCAACATCCCTACATCTGGCTTCATTATGTCTATGCAACCGGCGAGGACGAATTCAACACCCGGATTGTTCGCTATCGATTCGATGAAGACACATTGACCGACCGTACGGTCATTGCCGATCCATTGCCCGGCGATCATATCCACAACGGATCCAGAATGGTCATCGACGTCGATGGTTATCTCTGGTTCGGCGGCGGGGAACTGAACCGGCCGGAACGATCCCAGGATCTGTCAACTTACCACGGAAAAGTGCTTCGCATGCACCAGGACGGGAGTATTCCCGAGGACAATCCGATCGCGGGAAGCCCGGTCTGGACGTCCGGCCATCGGAATATTCAGGGACTCGCCTTTGGCAACGGCTTTCTCTATGCGGCAGAACATGGTGCGAATACCGACGATGAGATCAACCTGATTCAGAAAGGTGGCAACTACGGCTGGCCGGATGTTCAGGGGTATTGTGACAGCGAAGCAGAAAAAGCCTTCTGTGCCGACTCCCTTGTCATTGAACCGCTGCACGCCTTCACCCCTGTCGTTGCAGCCGCTGGGCTCGCCTATTACAATCACCCGGCTATCCCCGAATGGCAGAACAGCCTGCTGCTAGCCAACCTGCGAATTCAGGCGCTACGCATCCTCCCTCTGAGCGAGGATGGAAAAGAGGTAAACGATGTTCAGATCTTTTTCCAACAGACTTTTGGACGGCTTCGGGATGTCACAATCGATCCGGACGGCCGCGTCTATCTTGCGACCAGCAATATGGACTGGTACAAAACCGTACGCCCGGATATTCACGATGTCGCCCTGGAAGAGCGGGGAGACCGCATCATCCTGCTCCAGCCACTAACCGAAGAGCTGGAAAAGAAATTCGCCAACGTTGATGAACCTGTAACGCTTCGGGAAGATACCACCCCGCTCTATCTGGGAGACAACTGATTATTTGAGGATATGGTAGCAACTCTCGCAGAAATTATCGAAGTGCAGAAAGGCCTGCCCGTGCAATCATACCATCCTGCTGGGCCGTTACACCGCTGACCCCGATAGCCCCGATAACGGCACCGTCATGTTCAATCGGTATGCCTCCCTCAAATGGAACAGCTCCCTCCAGTCCAAGAATCCGATTGTTGCCGGAATTCATGGCATCTTCAAACGCCTTGGTCGGACGCTGATAGAGAATAGCACTTTTTGCTTTTTTAATCGCGAAATCGATGCTGCCCGTCTGTGTTCCGTCAATTCGCTGAAATGCGATCAGGTTTCCACCCGCGTCGAGGACGGCAATAGCCACAGTCCATTCGTCCTGGTTAGCACGCTCCTCTGCAGCTTCAATGATCTGTTTGGCATCGTCAAGTGTAAGTACCCGTTGCATATTCTGCGCATCCAGCCGAAATGGAATAACAAGCAGAAGTGAAAGAATCGAAAAAAACAGCCATTTTGATTTCATAATTAACCCCGTTTGGAGCATTCGAATTGTAAGGTTACTGTTTGCAAATGTAAGAGAAAAACCGGGAATTTCGCCAACTTTCTGAAGACAGGCCGGTTAGTCTGCACACGGACGGGACGAACCAGCCGTTATTCCTGCAATCAGTACTTCCAATTCTGCTGTGGAGAGGATATTATTGCTGCTGTCAACAACCTATTGGACTCTTAATCCGGCGACTTGAAATGAATGTTTATGTAAATGGTTCCTTTACTCCTATTGAAGAAGCCTCTGTTCCCGTCACAGACCGCGGATTTCTCTTTGGCGATGGAATTTATGAAGTGATCCGGTCTGTCGAAGGACGTTTTTTTCGGACCGAGGCTCATCTGAAACGAATGAGAGAAGGACTCCGGGCACTCTCAATCCCGTTCGGTGATGAGGAGCTGGCCCAGCTTCCGGATTACGGACGCAAGCTTCTTGAGATGAACGGCCACAGCACCGGCGAGGCTACTCTCTACATTCAGATAACAAGAGGAGCCGCCTGGCCACGCACTCACTCCTATCCGGATACAGAACCCACCTGTTTTTTCTACACAAACTCATTCGAACCCTATCGAAAACTCCACCGCGAGGGGATCAAGGCGATCACACTTCCCGACCTTCGATGGTCTCGCTGCAATCTGAAAACAGTAAATCTGCTGCCCAATGCCATGGCCAGGCAACAAGCGGTCGAAGCCGGGACCAACAGTGCTGTCATGATTCGCGACGGACAGATCACCGAAAGCCCGAACGCCAACATCTTTGCCGTCATGGACGGAGAACTCTATACCTATCCACTCTGCAGCTACATTCTGGATGGCATTACAAGACAACTGGTCCTGGAAATTGCAGAGGAGTTCTCCATTCCTTTGAATACAGTTCCGGTCCAGCAGGAGCAACTCCACCAGGTAGAGGAACTTTTTTTTTCCGGTACCACCACGGATATTCAACCAGTCGTCGAAATTGACGGGCGTCCGGTCGGGACAGGAAAACCGGGCCCTGTCACTCGAAAAATTCAGAAAGCGCACCGAAAAGCCCTGAACCAACAGAGTGGAAACTGAATTCCGAATCCTTCCGGGTTAACCTTAATCACGGTGCAACCACATTGAATTCGCAAGACTCAAACGAATCACTGACCGACCAGACCCGCTGGGCCGAATTTCCATGGCTGGCCCTGAAAGGGTTTCTCATGGGAGCCGCAGACATCATTCCCGGAGTCAGTGGTGGCACGATGGCACTGATCACCGGCATCTACGATCGGCTGATCCATGCAGTCCGCAGCGTCGATCCTCAGGCCATCACATTACTGCTGAAGCTCCGGCCGGCTGCAGCCTTTCAACGACTTCACTGGAAGTTTCTCGCCATTCTGCTGTCCGGGATTGTACTGGCTGTAATCTTTTTTACCCGAGTCGTGCCTCTGCAGCGTTATATGCATACAGATCCGGAACTTGTGTACGGACTTTTTTTTGGTCTCATTCTCGGTTCTGCCATTGTCCTGCTGAAAGAGATTCGGGAAGAGAAGCGATCTCTTTCCATCCTTTTTTCGCTGCTCATCGGAACTCTGATCGGCTATCAGGTCGTAACACTGGTACCTGCCGCTACACCGAACAATCCCCTGTTTCTGTTTTTGTCCGGGCTAATCGCTTTCTGTGCGCTGATTCTTCCGGGCATATCGGGGTCCTACCTGCTCGTAATTCTTGGCAAATACGACTATGTATTGTCACAGCTGGGATATATTGGTGGTGACCAGACGACTTCGGCTATTTTTTCCCTCCTGCCACTGGCCATCGGTGGTGCTCTGGGGCTCGCCCTCTTCTCCAGACTTATCTCCTGGCTTCTGCAGCGTTACCACAGCCGAACCATTGCGGTTCTCACCGGATTTTTGTTGGGTTCGCTGATTCTGATCTGGCCTTATCAGCAGCGTGAATACGAAGAGGTCGTAACCCGGGTCGAGACGGTCTCTCCGGACGATCCGAAACTTCGTGAACTCAGGGACCCTTCCGAACAGAAT
>JBBDRX010000037.1:0-1149 GCA_040905245.1 Balneolaceae bacterium
TCGACAGCTGAAACGAGAGAAGAAAGAGCTGACGGTGGGTGTTCTCGGCTGTATGGCCGAACGCATTCGTGACAAGATAATAGAACAGGAGCAGCTGGTCGACCTGGTGGTGGGCCCGGATGCCTACCGGGACATTCCCAGGCTGCTGAATCAAGTGGACGACGGCCGGAAAGCGGTCAACGTACTGCTGAGCCTGGAAGAGACCTATGCAGATATCTCACCGGTCCGGACAGCCGGCAACGGGATCAACGCGTTTGTCTCCATCATGCGGGGTTGCGACAATATGTGTTCGTTCTGTGTGGTACCGTTTACGCGGGGCCGGGAGAGAAGCCGCCCGATCGACAGCATCATGGGTGAGCTGAGTCAGCTTGATGAACAGGGTTATCGGGAAGTCACCCTGCTGGGCCAGAACGTCAACTCCTACAAAACGGAGAATGAAACATTTACAAGCCTGATGGACCGGGCAAGCAAGGCGTTTCCGGAGATGCGGTTCCGCTTCTCTTCGCCCCACCCGAAAGACTTTCCAATCGACCTGCTTCACCTGATCAGTGAGCGACCCAACCTCTGCAACTACATTCATATCCCGGCCCAGTCCGGCAACAACGATGTCCTCGAGCGGATGAGACGGCCCTATACCCGGGAGCAGTATCTGGAACTGGTCGACACAATGCGGGAGATTATCCCCGGCCTGGCCCTTTCCACGGATATTATCACCGGATTCTGCGGTGAGACCGAACAGGAGCACGAGGATACGGTAAGCCTGATGGCGGCTGTACGATACGACCTGGCCTATATGTTTGCCTATTCCGAACGCGAGCGCACGCTGGCTCACCGCAAGTTTGAAGATGATGTGCCGGAGGATGTCAAAAAACGGCGGTTGACCGAAATCATCGAACAGCAGATGCGAATCCAGGAGGAGCGAAATCTGGAAGAGATTGGCCGCGAACACCTCGTATTGGTGGAAGCCACCAGCAAACGGTCTGAGGACCAGCTCTGCGGACGGACGGATACCAACAAGATGGTTGTGTTCGACCGCAAAGAGTTCCGGCCGGGAGAGTATGTGGTCGTAACCATTCAGGATGCCACCTCGGCAACCCTGATGGGCGAAGCTCACCGAAAGACCACTCTCCAGGAGTACTACGGGCAAAC
>JBBDRX010000037.1:1249-8609 GCA_040905245.1 Balneolaceae bacterium
GAAAAAAGAAAAGCCCCCGAAGATCATTCGGAGGCTTTTACCGGTTAACGGTTTGTCGTCCTGTCCTGTTGGGACACTGGTTGTCTATTTTTTCAGCTCATTACTTCTTTCTGCCAGTGAATCTTCACTAACATCAGTTTTGAAGTACAACGGGATCCAGTTCGGTCGTTTGTCCCGCAATGACTTCAACATCCTCTACGTCGGTTCGCTGATAGCCATCTTCTCGTGGTTCAACCGATACGGTATAGATGTCGGCAGGCAGTCCGAGCAGCCGGAACTGGCCGTCGTCTTCATCAGCGAATGTCGTCGATACGGTATCCGCTTCTGCTGTACCTGCATCCAGGATCGCATAGGCTGCTGCACGTGCTTCAGGGGTAATCTCACCAGCGATGATACCTGTTTGAGCAAGGTTCGTTGCCCGAATCACCGGTTTCAACAGATATCCCATCCCGCTCTGACCTGGCTTGACAATGGAGCGATCCGCATCAAAGTCCAGTTGCAATACGTAGCGAATATCCGGCAGGATCTCCGCATTTACATTCAGCTTCAGGCCTGTCTGAGCCCCACTGGGTACAGTCAGATCAATCACTTCCCCATTTTCGACTACATGGCTCTCTTCCTGGTTCACGATCAGTCGAATCTGGCGATAGGTTCCGGTTTCAAGTTCTTCTTCACCAAGAACTTCATAGGCTCCGTTAATCAGTTCCAGAAGATTGTAAATCCGATCCGGCTCACTGATTACCTGCCAGCCTTCGTCTCCCTCTTCACGGTTCACTTCGACTCTCTCTATATGAATGTTTACCTCATCAAAGTCGGCCGGAGCGTCATGCATCCGAACCTCCATCGTTCCGGTTCCGGCATCCGGTTCCGTTGAGCAGCCTGCTAATAGCACAGCAAACATCCCGGCTGCGAGTGACATCATTCCAATCAATCTTGTTCTATAACGTCTCATCATTGATTCTCCTTGTTGGTTCATGGTTCCTGTAGATTATGTGGTGTACCGGTATTTCCGGTATCGTTCCGGGTGTCCAGCTTTGGCACGGTACATACAACGCTCTGTTGTATCCGTGTGCCTTGTCTCCCGGTTCTCTTATCGGGGCGTTCATGAACTCACTGTGTGAGACGAGTAAGCAGGAAAAAAGTTACATTTCTTTTTTACCTTTGGTTCGACTCTGCAGAACCGATATTGCTGAACCCTGACTCCTGTCCCGGTGATTATCCGACACACTCTTTTCATACTGATTCTACTGGGGACTGTTCCCGTATCCATCGCCCGGAGTCCGAACGGTTCAGCCCGCGCCGACAGCAGCAGGGTGATTCATGAACTCTACGGAGTCGCTCATGGGAGCTTTGGACATGAAATACCATTCTGGCTGCAGCACAACCGTTACGACATGGTTTCGAGACAGACGGGAATTCTGGCGGGTGGCCTCTACCGGGGACAGTACCTTTTTCGTAATTCCTGGAGCCTCGACTGGGGCTCGGAGATTCACCTGCGAAGTGACCGGCCGGTGGACGGTAGCTGGCTCCCCCAGGCCTGGGCAGGAGTCTCATGGCGGGATCTTCAGTTGAGCGCCGGGCGCTGGAGAGAGCATCTTGGACTGGTTCAGCAGGAAGTATCCGCCGGAGCTTCGATTTGGAGTGGAAACAGCCGCCCGATGTCAAAAATCAAGCTGGAACTTACCGACTATGCAGGCTTGCCGTTGACGGACGACTGGATCTCCATTCGCGGGGGGATTTCTCACGGGTGGTTCGACGGGAACCGTCACGTTAAGGATTTCTGGCTGCACGAAAAGTACCTGTATGGAAAGCTGGGGCGGCCGGATACCCCCGAGCTCTATGCAGGGCTTATTCATATGGTACAGTGGGGCGGGTTCGATACTCGCCGGTATGGGCAGATTCCGAGCAGCTTCCGTGACTATATGCGTGTGGTTTTCGGGTTGGCCGGCGGTGATCAGTCCCCCGACCAGTTCCAGTTTAACCGATTTGGAAATTCGATAGGCTCCTGGCAAGCCGGGTTTATCTGGCGACTGAAGCCGGTGGAGATCTGGCTCCAGAAGGAGACCTTGTTCGAAGACACGTCCGGATTTAAACTTCGATCGATTGAGGATGGTGTACAGGGGGTGAACCTGCTTTTCCGACACGGGAATGGCAGGCAGACCGAAGAACCAATCCGAACCCCTTCCAACCTGCGTCATCGAAGCGGGCCGGGGCTTTTTTCCCGGGGCGGGACCGGCCCACAGGAACGGCTGACCCGGATGACCTGGGAGTTCTGGCATACCAAATCCCAGAGCGGGCCCGGCCCGGCCGATCGACCACCAGGAAGAGACGAGAGCCGGGACGAACAGGGACATCGCTATGGCGGCCAGGATAACTACTTTAATCACGGAGTGTATATCGAAGGATGGAGTTATCACGACCGGCTGATCGGAGTACCGCTCATCTATTATGACGCGGATCGTCGCCGGGTTGTCAATAACCGCCTGATTGCCCACCACGTGGCGGTGCTTCACCAGCTCCCGTTTGCCAGCCTGCACGCTTCCTGGACCTGGTCCAGAAACTACGGCACGTATGAATTCCCATTCGAGGAGACTGTGCAGCAGCGTTACCTGATGCTGGCCTGGGAGCAGTCCCTTGCCCCGTGGACCGGACTCCCACTTCAGGTTCGTCTGGATCTTGGTATCGACAATGGAGAGCTTACAGGAGACCGCACCGGCCTGCTATTCTCTCTGGGCTATCAATTTTTTTAAAGGAGTAGGAAGAACCGAATCATGGCAAAACGGCTTCTGGATCTTGTCTGTTCCATCCTTGGACTGCTTATGCTCTCCCCACTCCTGGGGGGGATCGCTCTGCTGATTCGCCTGCAGATGGGGTCGCCTATTCTGTTTCGACAGAGGAGGCCAGGCCTTGGAGGGAAGCCGTTTATCTTTTTCAAATTTCGGACTATGCGTAATTATCGCGACAACAGGGGCAAACTGCTTCCGGACAAAGATCGGCTGACGCGTCTGGGCGAATTTCTCAGGCGTTCCAGCCTGGACGAACTCCCCTCGCTCTATAACGTCGTCAGGGGCGAGATGAGCCTGGTCGGGCCCCGGCCGCTTTTAATGGAGTACCTGCCTCTCTACAACCGGGAGCAGATGAAACGGCATGATGTGAAACCCGGAATCACCGGCTGGGCACAAATCAACGGACGAAACCGGATCGACTGGCCAGCCAAGTTTCGGCTGGATCTCTGGTATGTGGAGAACCGGAATTTTTGGCTGGACCTGAAAATTCTTTTTTTAACTCTTATAAAAGTGTTCAAACGGGAAGGAATTTCGTCCGAAGGACACGCAACTGTCGAAAATTTCAAGGGGAACAATCCATGAACTATCTGTTTGCCGGAGACCGGGATATCGGTGTCCGGGTATTGACTCACCTGCTCGAAGAGGGGTACAAGCCGTCGGCTCTGCTGCTTCCCGACCCGGCCGGCGCATCCCATTCGGCCCGTCTCAGGGAAATTGCAGGACTTCCGGAATCCCATATACTGCTTGGAGGAGATCTGAGCCGACCAGAAGCAGTCTCCCAGATGAGAGCATTAGAACCGGACTATCTGATCGCAGTTCATTATCCACATCTGATTCCCGGAAACGTACTTGAAATTCCGAAGGAGGCGGCACTGAACCTCCACCCGGCCTGGCTTCCGTACAATCGTGGATGGCACACTCCGAGCTGGGCCATTCTGGAGGGGACTCCAGCCGGCGCAACATTGCATGTCATGTCTGAAAAGACCGATGGCGGGGATATTGTACACCGGCTGCGGGTCGATATTGACCCTGCAGATACGGCCGACTCTCTCTATCAGAAGTTAAAAAATGCCGAATTCTCTCTGTTTTGTGAGCTTTTGCCCGCTCTGGTTCGAAAGGAGTATAACCGGCTCCCACAACCTGATAACCAGGGCACATTTCATAAAAAAGAGGACCTGTCAGGGAGTTCTGTGCAGGAGATTGATCTGGACGGAACCTATTCCGGACGTGAGTTACTGGATAAATTGAGAGCGTTGACGACAAATGATGTTTCCGAAGCTGCCTGTTTTCAGAGAGATGGGCGACGATTCAGAGTACAGGTGAGTATTACAGAAGAGGAGAATGAACAAAAGGAATGATGACTGTGTGCAGCCGATGTACTTACCGACCCTGCCCCTGGCCTGGAGGATTGTTGCCTTGTCCCGGGGGATTATTTCCCTGTCCCGGCGGGTTGCTTCCCTGTCCCGGCGGGCCATTTTCACCCGGGCGAACCGGGCGGCCGCCACGACCGGGGTGATCCTCTCCCCGATCCGGCCGATTTTCAAGCCCTGGTGGGCGCTGGCCGGGCGGGCCACCACCACGGACATCTCCATTAAACAGATTTTGAAGAATTTCGGCCGCCGGTATCCCGCGATCAATCTGTTGGCCCACACCCTGCATCACGGCAGAGGCCGGCAACTGGCTTCGCCGCTGGGCCATATTCAACGCTGCAGGAAGTCTCTGAAGATCGCCGGAGGTGAAGTCGTTTTGTATAGCCCGTGTAATCACCTCACGAGTTCGTCCGGGGTCTTGTGCAGCAGACGGAATATCCAATGCGATATTGACCGCTGCCAAAACCCGGGACGGGGTCGCATGTTGCATGACTTCCTCTCCGGACAGCCCATCCAGAATTTCACGTATCAGATCCATGCCCGATTCATCAAAGGAAGCGCGTGAACTAACACTCAGCAGATCCCTCCGGAATGTTTCACGATCGAACTGCTGCGGTGATCGGGCCAGCATCCGTTCCACATCCGGACGGGCAACCCATTCGTCAATGAACGGCCTGGCCTGTTCTGTACCGCTTCGAATCCGATCGAGCACATGGTCCATTGCCGCCGCGGGAATACCTTTGGCGATTCCTTCCATTGCTTTCTGAAAGATCATTTCACTCGGAAGGTTCTGTTCTGCCAGCCGAACAGCAGGATCCAGAATATCGGATAACTCCTGATCACTGAGTCCGCGGGCTTCCCCCCGCTCCATCAGCTCACTAATCCGTTCCTGCGCAATTCCGGCTCTCACTGCCCGATCCCGAAGCTCTACAAGGGTCATTCCCTGCGCAACAAGCAGCACCGGAAACAGAAGAGCAAGGAACGTAACGATGCAAACCTTCCAAACGGTTTTGTATTTTGTTTTCATTGGTCGGTAACTCCTTTTAGTCTATAAAGATCATTCCATTTTCCCCACCGAACCCATCAGGAACGGTGTACGTCTCTTCCGAGAATTCAATCCATGTTCGATCACCCTCTGTATTGATCAGGAGAATTTTGTACTCATATCCTCCCGGCGAGAGCGTGAGCTCAGTAGCATATCGATTCCGCCCGATTCTCCGGAGCGGAATCCCCGGCTCTTTCCAATCGTTTAAATCACCGATCAAAAAGAGCTCTCCATCGCCGTTATAGCGAATATTCAGCATGACAACATCGTCCTGGCTCTCTTGCCAGTCCGTTTCTGCCACCCTGTCCCTGTTGAACACTGGACGAATTGTAAACCGCACACCGGCCGATATGTGAAAATCATTAAGAACCTGATCACTGGCTGCCGAGGACAGCCTCAAATGATCTCCGCTTGCTGTGAGAGCAACTGAATCCATCAACTGATACCTTGCCTGTATTCCACTTCGCCAGATCCGGTCGGTCTCGTCAACAGTAATCACAGCTCCCGGCCCGGACCCATCCACATAATTCATCTGATAACTGTACTGATCCAGACCGGCCCTGGCACCAATCCGAAACCGGTTGGTAATCAGATGCTCCACAGAACCAAACAGCCCGGCGGTTCCGACCGGATCACTCAAATCTCCAAAAAACCCCGCACGAACCTGCCACCGAAAACCAAACCATCTCTCGGCCTCGACTGAATAAAGATCGAACCGGGTGGTTCGGCCTGCTTCTCCAACCCCATCGTCCGGCGAAACATTTCGATACCTGCGAAATGAAGACCCGGCCTTGATCCGGAAGCGGGTAAACAAATCGGGCTGCCAGGACATCCAGGGGATGGCCCACCAGTTGCTTCTATCGTATCCCAGTGCAACCCGGTTCGCTCCGGTCTCTGCTCCGAGCGTCCATCCACTCCCCAGCCCCTGTCGAATATTCCATAATCCATATCCTCCTTTAACCGTATGACGATCGACTTCCGAAAAGGTTTCAAAAAAACCTCCAGCACCCAAATCGGTGGAGAACTGTCCATTATCGTAGACGAGTGTTCCGGAGGGAGACAGCAGGCCATACCCTGTAGAAACCGACTGATTCCACTCTCCATGAAATGGAACCATCATGGTGTTTGTCGAATAGCCACCCCGGGCGTCAAGTGACAGGAAGCCCTGCAAACCCTGGGCGTACAGAGGTGAGCACAGAAACAGCATCAGGAAAAGTCCCGTTAGTAAACGGATCATAAATTTCTTCGATTCAGAGGTATAGAACCGCATTCTGGTTTCCGAACCCGTCGTCCCTGTGGACGTCGGCAAACGGGTCTGTAACCCACTCCTGGCCATTTCGAATGAACATGTAGTGGTGTTCGCCCCGGGGAACCCGAACCATTCCGGTCCAGACCAGTTGGCCACCGACTTGCTCCTGTTCAAGCTCCTTCGGAGTCCATTCGGTAAAGTCCCCCGCAACAGCTACATGATCGGCATCTTCATCGATATAGACAAAACGAATCCAAACCTCTTCTCCTTCTTCTGCAACCACATTAGTCGCCATCATGGACTCCGAATCCGCATTAACTGTCGGATCCGTACTGTTTTCTGACAGAGTAGCTACCGGGGATTCTAAACCGACCGGCTGCCACACCCACCATCCGCCTGCAGCTATCATAACCACAAGAGCCAACAAGGCCGGCCTTACTGTGAACTGTGCCGGAGCAATCATTCTATCAAATACACGACTGAGGCGTTCCAATATTCGATTTTCCTCATTTTCTTTCACTGCGTCGTGCGGGGCCTCTTTTGTCTTCCTGGCCAGTTCTGCACTTTTGGTATCATCCAGTTGAGCAACTGCCTGCATCACACCATTGGTAAAACCTTCCGGCACATTTGCCGCCGGGGCCAAATTGGTATCCCGATCCGCCTGAAGAACTGAGAGAGACCGTTCGAACCGTAGCATAGAACGCATCTCTTCACTTTCGGCAATCCAATGCAGTGCTTCCCGCTCCTCGTCACCACTCAATTCGCCGTCTAAAAACTTCTGTAGTATTACATCTGTATCTTTCATGTTCTGCCTCCGCTATTGGCGGGGATCCAGCCAGGCTTTCAACTCTTTCCTCGCTCGATGAACCCGTACTTTTAATGCACTTACACTTACATCAAGACGTTCCGA
>JBBDRX010000038.1:0-45474 GCA_040905245.1 Balneolaceae bacterium
TCCGGATCCCGATGGATATATTTATACCTATGGGGTAAGGGGGAAAGAAAAAAATCAACTGGTTTGAAGTCTATGCCGGTGAGAAAGCCGTAGACTTTTATGGCAATGACGACTGGCTTCCGGAAGATACACTGAAAGCTTTTAAAGAGTACAAAGTTGGTATTAAAGGCCCTCTGACCACTCCTGTCGGGGGTGGATTTCGCTCATTGAATGTGGCAATTCGACAGAAACTGGACCTTTACGCTTGTGTCCGTCCTGTCAAATACTATACAGGAACCCCGAGCCCGGTAAAAGAACCGGATAAGACCGACATGGTAATCTTCCGTGAAAACACAGAAGATATTTACGCCGGTATCGAATACCAGACCGGAACCGATGAGAATAAAAAGCTCAAAGACTTCCTGATCAACGATCTTGGCGTAAAGAATATCCGGTTTCCGGAGACCTCTTCCCTCGGAATCAAGCCTATTTCCACGGAAGGGACCGAACGTCTGGTACGATCAGCCATTGAATATGCGATTGCCCAGGGTCGCAAAAGCGTCACACTGGTCCACAAAGGGAACATCATGAAGTTTACTGAAGGAAGCTTCAAAAACTGGGGTTACGAACTCGCAAAACGTGAGTATGGTGCCAAAGAAATCGATGGCGGCCCATGGTGCAAACTCCCGAATGGCATCGTTATCAAGGATGTTATTGCGGACGCGTTTTTGCAACAGATCCTGACTCGCCCGGCAGAGTATGACGTAATCGCCACCATGAATCTGAACGGGGATTACATTTCTGATGCACTGGCTGCATGTGTAGGTGGAATCGGAATTGCTCCGGGTGCAAATATCAATTACGAGAGTGGTGTTTCCGTATTTGAAGCAACACACGGTACGGCTCCTAAATACACTGGCCAGGACAAAGTAAATCCGGGCTCTCTGATTCTTTCGGGTGTCATGATGCTGCGGCACATGGGGTGGCAGGAAGCAGCCGACCTGATTGAAAAAGGCCTGGAAGCTGCAATTAGCAAAAAACGAGTTACCTATGATTTCGAACGGCTGATGCAGGGTGCCACACTATTGAAGTGCTCCGAGTTCGGTGATGAAATCATCGCAAATATGTAACCCGGTTTCGGCAAAAACAGCCACACCGATACTCCCTTTCAAAGGCACCCTTCGAACAGAACGGGTGCCTTTTTAATTTTGCCAATCCAATAGCCGGGATCGTGCTTCTTGTAAAAACTACCTGTTGAGATTCTCAGGCTCATAAACCCATATATAGGAATGGCGACGATTTTCTGCAATTAGAACTCTGCCTTTTTTATCCGTGCTGATTCTGCTTCCTTGCGCACCATGATCAGGCCAGCCTAATGAATTAATGGAAGCCACCCCGGGGTCATAATTGAGAAGCCATGTATTGTCGTAATCCCGTCCACCCAACATATACAATTTGCCGTCGCCGCCATAAGTAAGGGACTTAAGGTTCCAATATTGGAAAGCCTTGCCCTTATTAATCACTGTGGATGTTGATGGATAAAACTTGAACAAAAATCCGTCGTTGATAGTCCCAGCCCAAAACCCTCCATCATTTGCACGGATCGCTGATGCTATTCCATTTTCATAGATGGGATTAGAGTCCATTCCCGTTTGAACCGGAATATTCGCACCCGTGTAAACAGGTTCCTCATCACCATAGGCGAGTCGATAAATCCGCCCGCCTTCTTTGGTAGAATACGAAGATGACGCACTCGGTCCTTCCTGGATAACCGAAGGATCGGATCCTTCACGATAGTAGGTTGAATAGTATATCGTTCCAGCATCATCAATCATCAATACCTTCGGAACGCCTCTCCAGGAAACTCTGCCAAGATGTTCCACTCTCCAGGGAGTCATCACTTCCCCGAAATCTTTTACAGATTTTGAAGACAGATCGAATGAAAAAAGATGTCCGGCAGGATAGGTCACCCCATATACAATCTCCCGGTTCTGATCCACAGCAATGCAGTTAATTCCCTGCCCCGGTGCAATGATGCCAAGATCTTCCAACTCATCTGTTCCCGGATCATACAAAAAGAGGTGCCCTCCTTCATAACTATTATCTTCGTCATCAAAAATCTCATTGTATGTAGATGTGCTGCCTACAAGCAGATTTTCCTTGTAGGCATTGAGATCACTCACCATTGTCTGCTCCGGAAGATTAGACGTTACGTTAAGCACATGTTCTAACGTCTCACCGTCCGTTCGGAACAGATGAGCATTTTCAGCACCCCATGTGGCTTTGGTACTGCCGTAGACCCAGTCATCACTCATCAGTAACATATCCGTAACAGCACTTTCTCCACCTTTTATAGGGCCTCCCGGGCCATCTGAAATTAACAGCCGGTTCACCAGTGAATTACCTGGAAGTGCTCCCGCTCTTTGAGCCAAAACACTGTTTGTATTGGCACCAACCAAAACAAACAGAAAAACCATCCAGCCTGTTTTTCTCAATTTAAATACGAAGTCCCCTGTCGCCATTTTAAAATTTTTCATCCTCATCAGGTTTCTTTGATTAGTTTTCATAACTGGCAAGATCAACCGGCGGATCAAACCGAACCAAAAACGGTCGTCTGACATCTTTGTCTTCCGCTACATCTTCGTTTTCTCCATATGGATAGCCGTACGAACTAAAGTAAACGACATGGTCAGTTGCGACCAAAGCGCCGTAGCTGCCCTGCACCTCTTCAACCTCTCCAACCCAATGGTATGAGTTGGTATTCAAATCCAGAATGGTAAGAATTGCCGAATGCCCGTCAACCGCCGATCCATGATTACCGGCTATGAAATAAAGCCGCTGGCGTTCTTCATCCAAAGCTATATTTGGAGTATAGACTGATTCATCCGGCAAACCCAGTACATGTCCGAGATCTTCCAACTGCTCGGTCTGCGGGTGAAAACTCCAGACAAAACCATCGCGTGATATTCCATAGATTGTATTATCTGATGACACAACAGTGGCGCGAAAATTTCCACCGGGAAGCTGAATATCAAAATCTGTGAACTCTTCTGTGTCGGGATTAAACTGGGTTAAACCTCCAAAAGGATTTAAAAAGTAACAGAATCCTCTATTATCCATAATCATTTCCCTGGACCCATACCCAGCTTCATAGTGGTTTAGTTCCATAGTATCAAGATTCATGCGCCAAAAAAGTTGACGATCTGTCGAAAGACCATTGATAATATTTCGATTTTCATCATAGTACAATGCCACTGTTGCTCCATAGGAAGCGGGAATTCCCAGATAATCAACATCCTCCGTAGATGGATCATATGCTATGATAGCACCACCCTCATAACTTTTCGGAAAATACTGTCCTGTAAATTCGTGAGTATAGGAGGCGCCCATATATCCAGCCGTATACAATACTCCCCTGGAATCAGAAACAATGTTTGCATGAATTTTTCCATGCCCGGGAGATTCTGCATTGGAGTAGAGGGCACTTGCTCTGTTTAATTCAAAGGCTGTAAAAGATTTATCTATTTCAGGATCATAATAATGAACAGTGGTATTTCCGAATCCCCAGGGTCTTTCATATCTGTCCTCCTCATCCCAGTGATTATTCCCGTCTGTTCCCCAATGATCACCACCGGCAAACCAGATTTTCCCGTCCGGAGTTTCTGTGATCTTGTTCCAGTTTGTATTCTGCGTGGATTCTCCTTTCCAATCCAGGCCCTCTGCAACATAAAAGTTTAATTCTATCGGCTTCAGATTTTCCAGATCTATGGATTGACTCATAGATACCACTGGTAGAGCCAACAGAAGAAAAGCCAGAAAATATAATCTGCTTACTGTATTCGTCATGATTTTATGATTGATTACGGTTCATCCTCTTGATCTGTATTTCTGGTACACTGTCGGTTCCGGCAGCTGGATTTTCAAGGGCTAATAAGGCAAGCAACGGCATCCCAACTACCATTTTTGTCGGAATCGGAATGGATAGCTATTTCGAAAAAAATCTTTGCCCTTAAAAATCACCCTCATATAAGTATTCGAATATTGGTCAAAAAAACAAATAGGGAGCCTGAAGCATCTCTCATTCGCCAGAGAAAACTTCATTAACGGGATTTATCTTTTTGGCATACCACAATGTGGCTGATACCAATAGCAAAGGAGAGCAACCTCAACGAAACGAAACCTGATATTCATCCCTGGTGTGTTGCCCCAGGGATGCTGGCTTTAGAGCTTTACTCCCCGGCTCTGGTGAACAACGGGGATTCTCTGAAATGGACCCACTGTTCCGGAGCCTTGTCTTCCATTGTTTGCTCCAGCTGATCCCACAACTCCTTCACCGGGATCTCCAGACGCACAAAATGGTAATAAACTCCATCATCGCCTCTTGCCCCTTCTTCCTGCCGTTCTCCCGCTTCAAAATCCAAAGTCCACACAGCCTTGCGCAACGTTCGAATAAATGTTGGGTCAGCAAGTGACGAGACACCATCATCGACCAGACGCCTGCGCATCAGCTCCAGCTCGTCGTCAATCCATCGCACCAGATTCCGTTCAGCCTCAGGGAACAGCCCCTCGGCAATCCAGTCCGGATCCGATCCCGGTGCCGAAGCATATCCTGCAAGACGTCCCTGTACCATCACACCGGCCGCTTCACCTGCAAACCAGTCTGGTTCCAGAGTTGGCTCAACCTGCTCCTGTTGCACTTCAGTAGTTGGCTTCGGGGATGAACCCTGCTCCGATGCAGCTTCAGGTGTGGAACAGGAAACGAAAAAAAGAGAGAGAACGAGCCCTGAAACCGTATAGATCAATTTCATGGAGTATGGTTTGTTTCGTTAAGAAAAAAGTGTGCTTCGGCACCATCCGGAAACCGGATTCGAAGCCGAACCGGGCCCGGCTCCTTCAATGCCTCGGCCAGAACAATTCGGGCCTCTTCGAGTGTCTGAACCCGAACCCCTTCAATAGCAAGCAAGTACGTACCAGGGCGCAACCCTCGATTCCATGCCTGACTTCCAGGAGACACATCACTCAGAACAAGACCGGAAATATTGCCTCTTGATGATTCAATTGACCGCTCCTGAAGGGTAAATCCCAGTTCGAATTGTAACTCTTCCTTACCATCCATACCCGAATCACCGGGAGATTGTTCCCGTTCGGAATCCGGTCTCTCCCCCGGACCCGGCATGGGCAGGCCTTCCGGTTCAGTATCCGGCTGTAGTATTTCCCGCAACACGATATTGTACGTCACAATATCTCCCTGTCTCCAAATCCGTAACTCTACCCTGTCTCCCGGCCGATACATCGCCACACGCTCCTGTAGTTGATTGGCTTCGTTGACGGCCATGCCATTCACCTCCAGAATCACATCATTTCGTTCGATACCAGAGGCCCGGGCTGCGCCGTCCGGCAAAGTACTCACGACAAGGACCCCTCGAATCTCTTCCATCCCAAGGTCTCTGGCAATAGAGTGATTCACGGATTCGATACTGACTCCGAGCATGCCTCTCCTGGTTTCACCGAATTCGATCAGATCCTGCGCTACTTTGAGAGCCAGATTACTCGGAACGGCAAAACCGTACCCCTGATAAGTTCCGCTCTGACTGGCAATTGCCGTGTTGATCCCGATCAGCTCACCACTTGTATTCACCAGGGCTCCTCCGCTATTCCCGCGATTGATCGCCGCATCGGTCTGTATGAAGCTCTCGATCCGCATGGAATCATTGATAATTTGCACATCACGGCTGAGGGCACTGACGATTCCCGCTGTCACGGTCGACTGCAATCGAAACGGATTTCCGATGGCAAGAACCCACTCTCCGATCCGGACATGGTCCGAATTTCCCACCAGAACCGGCTGCAAATTCTCTGCCTCAATCCGGATCACTGCCAGATCCGTGCTCGGATCAGCTCCGATGATCCGGGCGGGATAACTACGTTTATCCATGAGTGTAACATGAATTCCACTGCTTACAGCAGAGTCGACTACGTGATTGTTGGTCAGGATATATCCATCTTCGGAGAGAATCACGCCGGATCCAACCGTTCTTGCCCGTCGTGGCAAAAAGCGATGCCAAAGGTCTGTCTCTTCCTCTTCCCCCTCAAACCCCTCTCCTTCCACCTGAACGGTCGTCTCGATAAATACGACGGACGGAATCGTTGTATCGGCAACACGCTGAAACAGAAAACGGCTGTCCATCTTTTCCAGATCATCTGTCTTCAGCTGCGGACTGGTACTTCGTGTAATTTCGGTAACCCTCACCGTCGCGTGGTCACTACCCCAGTCGTCCGGACGAAACATGGTAATAGCAAGGCCAATCAACACTCCCACAACTACGAGAATGGTTCCCGTCAGAATCAGATCTCGCTTCTTCATACTCACTCCTTGAGAATTTGATCAAAAATCGCATCCGATCTTCTGGGCCTCAACCCGTCCAGATGATAACGAAAATAGTCGTCCATAAACCGTACAAGCTGGCTTCGTTCCCCGCCATCCAGCTCTCCCGTCAGATTTGAGACTTTGCGGCTCCTTGTTACATTTATGATAAATCGAAGCTGGTTCCGGCTCAGCCGAACCGCCTTGTCGCTTTGTGGTCTGTCCGTGATAAGCCCCCCGTCAATATTCAGATATCCCTCTTCATCTCCGGCCGTCACACCGCGAATCTGCAATTCAAGACCTATCAATTGTGCCAGACGTATCTGAAGATAGGGGAAAGTAGCCGGAATTACTTCACCGGCCCGATCCAGCCAGACAAGAAATCGCTTTGTAAACTGAAAAACCGAATCGTTCACCTCTCCCTCGTGCAACAACTGGCCAATCAGTTCCATGCTACTCATCACCATCGCCATCTTTTCAATATCCTGATGAATCTGATCCAACCGCGTCAGGTACGATGTCTCTGTAAGGGTTTGAATCGATCGGCTCTGCTTGTAATAGTAGACCGCATGCAAAAGATTTCCACTCTGGATCATCCCCGAAAACCCGCTTTTGGGTTTCCGTCCCCCCCGTATCATAAGCGGCAACTTTCCGTGCTCCTCACTCAGGACCGTCGCGATCAGACTCGACTCCCCATATTTTATGCTCCAGAGAACAATAACATCGGTTTTCGTAATCACAGATTTCCGTATTGATTTGTTTCAGGGTCAATATCGGAGCCACCCCTTGTCCTCCAGCAACTGAACCAGAGCGGGCAAGAATGTTAAAGCTGTAATGAGAGTCATTCCGACTCCGACAACCGCCATAATCCCGATGGACTGTAAACCCGGGTGAGCTGTGAACAGAAGCCCTGCAAAACCCATCATTGTTGTCAGAGAACCGACCGTAATATGTTGTCCTGTACTGGAGAGAACATTCCACATACTGTTCCGTCCCTCCTCCCGATAACGGTGTGCAATATGGACCCCGTTATCACACCCGATTCCCAGAATAGCCGGGAGTACAACCAGGTTGTAGAAATTAAACTTGAACCCGGTAATAACCATAAAGCCGAACAGAAACAGAAACCCGATCAGCAACGGAATCATTGCGATGAGACCCCACCGGAATGATCGAAAAGAGTAAAACATGAAAAACAGCACGATCAGGAAAGTCGCACTCACCATATACGGACTCTCGTCAATCATCAGGTCCAGCATCTCGGCAGCAACAATCGAAGTACTTCCGGCATGATAGACCCTTCCACTGCTTACACTCACCTCGCCAATCTCATTCTTGAAAGCAATGGAACGTCGGCCGTCAGACAGCCCTTCGTTGGGATAAACAATCAGAAACCTGCCAATTCCGCCATCCCGGGTAACAAACCGGTTCATCAGAAAATCGGGTATCTGATCCCTGGGGAGCGCCTCTGTAGTTTGAGAAGCTCGTCGCAGCAAATCCAGATCTTCGTCTTCCTGGTCAACCAGAAATGGGTTCCGCAAAAGTCTCCGAACCTCCGCTATCCGGTCCAGTTTCTGCTCTGCAGCCGCCGGATCCTCGGAGAATCGTTCCTGGAACGCTTCGACACTCAGAATCATGGATTCCGTATTACTCTCTTTTCGAGCCCGAAGGGTATCCATCACTTCGAACAGATCCTCATCAGTTTCCGTGATTATATAGGCCGGATTCCGCCGGTCGGACTTGTCCACTCCTCTGGTAAAGTCACGAAACGACTGATACTCCGGAAATTTCGGCTCCAGTTTTGAAAATTCATATTCGAACCGCAGATCACTGCTATAAAACAGTACAACAACAGAAATCAGAATCGAGACACCGACAATCCCTCTTACATAGGGATATCGCCGAAACATCGGACGAACCCCGTTTTCCGCTGAACGCTCCACCAGTAAAATCCATCCCCATCGTTCGAAAAGAGTCAAAATAGAGGGCATGATATAGAGCATGGCCGCAAGGGCAAGCAGAATCCCCGTACCGGAAATCAGCCCGAATTCAGAGAATCCGCGGAACTCTGCGATGACCAGGATAAAAAGTGCCGAAGCCGTCGTCAGAGCACTGACAAGTATCGCTGCACCGGTCTTCGAATAGGCTTCCAGGAGTGCATTCTCAACGCTCTGCCCGACAGAACGCAACTCGATGTATCTTGCGTAGTAATGAATACCGTAATCAATGCCAAGCCCGAAGAGAATCACAAACAGGACAGAGGTCATGGTATTGAGCGCTCCAAGAGCCCAATAGGCAATGCCGAACGTCCAGGCAAGGCTGATCAGAAGAGGCACACCGATCACAAGAATCGGAACCGGAGAACGAAACAGATGAGACAGGAACCCATGCAGTTGATCGTCACGATGACCCTGCCTGTAATGAAAATACTTTTTGAAAAAGAAGTAGAGGAGTACCAGGAAAATCACCCCGGAAAATCCGGTGGCAAAACTGTTGAAAACATCCCCCATAATAGACTCAAACTCGTTGAGATGCCGTTTCAGTCGCCCACCGAAACGCACCTCCATATCGGGATGATAATTTGCGGGCTCCATCGATGCAATGAGCGTATCAAAGGACTCGAAAAGGTCTTCAAGATATCCAATATCACTTTGTGAACCAGTCGGATACATTTTCAGAACCATCAGGGTACTATCCTGGTTCACCGGGAACTCTGTAGGGATCAGGTCGTCATAGGTCTCGCGAAATGAACCCAAATCCCCCTCTCCTCTGCCATCATCCTCTCCATCCTCCTCAAAATCCTCTTCAAAATCCACATAGAATGGATTGGCCTCTTCCCTGGCCTGCTCAATCTCCTCTTCAAGAAACCCGATAATTTGATCCAGCTCCGAATCTGTTGCCAGAAAAAGCGCATTATCTCTCAGTACATCCGTATCTCTTTGATACTCAACCTGACTGATAAACGACTGGTCACGACGTTCGTCATAAAGCGCCAGACTTTCCTCGATCAGGTCCTCCGCAAACGCTTTGTTTGCCTCAAAACTGGAAGAGCGAATAGCTACCTCCATCACAGTTTCGCCCCCGACACTCTCCTGAAGAGCCCGGAGTGCCTGGACATTTTCATTCGACTCAGGAAGTAGACTTGCAATATCGGTATCAATTTTAAGCTTCAACGCAAAATTGGCCGAAACCAGAGCCGTCAACAAACACAATCCCAAAACCAGATAGGGATAGCGGTAACTGATTTGTACCAGCGGGCGTAACAGGTGTAATAGCTTTGACATAGGAAACAGGTTGTGAAACAGACCTTAATAATACAAAAAACCCGCGTAATTACGGACTGGTGACCTGTAAAGAAGAAAACACCACAACCTTTTACTTATTAACGCTTTACACCTACGTCCAATTTCCGGAAACAGCCTGCATCTGTGTGAAGAGTTCACCGCTGCGAAAAGCCCAGTTTCCGGTATTCAGAACATATAATCGGCCATTCTTCCCCATTTTTGCCGACAAATCTGGTTGCGTAATCAGCTCGCGAATCCGCTGCTTCAGGGTATCCGGGTCTCCCTCCGGAACAATAAATCCGGTTTCTCCATCCTGAATCACAGAGGGTATCCCCCCGGAGTCGGACCCGATCACAGGCAGCCCGCACGCATTGGCTTCCAGAAAAACGATCCCGGCTCCCTCGACATCCGGCTCAATGGTCTGAGAAGGCATGACAAAAAGGTCCGCGAGCTGATAATAATCCCGGACTTTATCGTGCGAAATCCGTCCGACAAAATGCACAGACTTCTGCAGGCCCAATTGAGTTGCTAATCTTTCGAGACGATCCTTGTCATTACCTTCGCCTACAATCAAATAACTAATATCAGAAATATCCTTCAGAAGCTCCGGAAGAATCCGGATTACAAGATCTATACCCTTGCGCGGTACCAACCGTGTGATTGTAATCATTACCCGTCTTCCCGCCAACCCCAGCTTCCTTCGCAACACGTCGCTTCTGCCCGGGAAAAAACGATCCGGATCGGTCCCAATAGGAACAATCGTCAACCGTTCTGCGTCCACTCCCTCTTCGATCAACTGATCGCGTGTATAGCTGCTGACCGGGTAGAAGTGATCAACACATCGTAGAAGATACCGCCGGTATCGTACAAACAACCGATTTACCACAGGAATCTTCTCATACGGATTAAACAGCAGTTCACGAAGATGAGCGGCACACTGAATAGAACCTTTCCATCCCCTGCGCCTGGCCAGAACTGATGCGCCCACCGTCTGCCACTGGGCATGAAAAACCGTATCGACTTTAAACTGTGCCAACAGCCCGGGCAATCGGAAAAGCAGCGGAAACAGAAGAAGTTCATTACGGCAGGGTACACGGAACACGGGATAGGGAAATTCCGGATCCAATTGATGGGCCCCCTCTGAATCCGGAGCCACCACACCGAACCAGTCGCACCGTGATGCAAGATGTTCCGCGTGTGCTGCAGAATAGGTCTGAATCCCGCCCGTATCCGGTGGAAAGTCCTGGCTGATCATCAAGAGTCTCATGAAAAGGAATCAGGGGATATTTACACTATATTGGACCCTGAAAGTAACAGATTGCGGCAAGCCCTGAAACATGAAGTTCAAGAAACAGACAGAGCAGGTCAGAAACGCCTTTCAAACCCCATTCGTACAGAAGGTACTCACAGGATTACAGCATATCTTCCTTCTCGCCGTCATCGGATGGCTTCTGTACGAACTCAACGAAATCGGTTGGCGCACCATCTGGCAATCCCTGCCCGTCCATCCACTCTTTTACCTTCTCATACTCTTCACCTACATTCAGCTTCCCCTTGCCGAAATACTGATCTACCGGGTCAGCTGGAGTTTCCAGGCTCTTGCGTCTCTCCCCGCCTTTCTGTTAAAACGCGTATACAACCGTACCCTGCTGGGATATTCCGGCGAACTTTACTTCTACACCTGGGCTCGCAAACTGCCGGGGCTGTCCGGACGAGATGTATTCATGACCATCAAGGACAACAACATCCTCTCTTCCATCGCCTCCACTCTCGTTGCTTTCGGTCTTCTGATCATCTTTCTGCTCACCGGACAGATACAAATTTTCGAATGGATCACCTCCCAGAGTGACGTCGGGTTCTGGGTTATGGGGCTTGGAACGGTTATGGCAGTGACGCTGATGATCCACTTCCGAAACCGCATCCTGACCATGTCCATGAAAGATGCCTGGAAGATCTTTCTCATTCAGATCGTACGACTGTTGCTTCTGCAGGCCGTCAATGTACTGATCTACTACATTGCGATCCCGGACGCTCCTCTGGAGGTATGGTTCACTCTTATCTCGGTAGAGATCATACTCTCCAGAATCCCGCTGCTTCCCAATCGTGATCTTATTTTTATTGGAATGAGCATCGGATTGGCGGCCGGGTTAACCATCTCCGAGGAGGAGATTGCCGGATTGATGGTCGCGAAAACAGCCTTTAACAAACTGGCCGGGCTCATCATTGTCGGTTTTCTGGCATTCACAAAAGCCGATCAGCTGCCGGAAGAACCGGAATTCCGGGATGAACCGGAACGCTCCTGACCGGTTTTAAAACGGCCGTTCAAGGATCCCATACAAGCCCGGTCGATCCAGTCTCCCCAGGGATACCCGATCATCAAAAGAATCAACATGTAGGGGCCAAAATTAATATTCATAATCCAGAGAATCCCCAGGTGCATCCCGATCAAAAGCGTTGCCTGGAATGCCCGGGCTCGGCGAAACCACAGCAGAAATCCGAACAGTTCGCTCAGCAACCCACCGAGCAACAGCAGAGTCGCCGCCCAGTAGTGCTCAAAGAGAAACTCCTGTAACGGGTTGAACCGGAATGTCCCCTGC
Organism: Balneolaceae bacterium; assembly: GCA_040905245.1. Classification (GTDB taxonomy): domain Bacteria; phylum Bacteroidota; class Rhodothermia; order Balneolales; family Balneolaceae; genus JBBDRX01. The sequence goes on from JBBDRX010000038.1 coordinate 12,225, forward strand.
TGAGATAGCTTGTCGATTGACCGCTCTCCCATCCATAGATAAAGATGTCCTCCGTCCGGCCATATCAGGCCGGTTCCGACCAGTTTGCTCACCCCGGCAGATACATAGCCGAGTCCGGCAAAAAAGAGCATGAATCCCAGAGCCGCACGCCTTCTCTCCGTTCCCGGCCGGAAAAACAGATCCGAAAGTACGAACGAGAGAAGAACCATTCCCGTCAGATTGGTTCCATGACCAATTGCCCCCTGTGAAAACCGGGCGGCATACTGCAAGTGAAACAGGATTAACACAACCAGATAGTACCACTTGCCACGCCTCAGAAACCCTGCCAGACCTGCAACCGAGATGAGAAACGCATTCAAAAAAGCCGTCTCCGGCCGAAAGAAAAAAGACAGGTCAAGATAGTTGGCCAGGCCGGTCGGGCTGAGTACGTCACTGAGCATGGGCAGATAAAACGCCCACTCCCAGGCATGCCATAGAATCTGAAACACCATTAAAAGTTCAATCAGCCGGACGTGCAGCGATTCCCCCCGGGTTTCAGGCTTCTGAAACCGGAACAGATCTCTCAGGATCTGTTCTTTTACTGTCCATGTCATGGCTCCCTCCATTCCGGATGAACAAGCGTGGTATCCGGACCGATATAGACCGCCGGAGTGTAGCGAATCGCCAGCTGTCGATCCTCGGTCAGAGAGCCTTTTGCCAAATAGATAAGATAGGCCTGCCGGTCGATCCTGTCACCAAAGAAAGCACGAACCTGACGGAGCAGTGATGGACTCCAGACTACATTTTTTGTCAGAATCTCTGCAAGATCGTTCTGATTCAGACCAACCTCATCCAGTGCAAACAGGCTTCCGGACAGAATCTCCTCAGTCCCGCTCTGCCAGTCCGGGATACCGGATCCCGGCTCTTGCTCCATCACCAGAGACTTGGACCATTCATGCCCCGCCTGGGAGAACATCGGATAGATAGAGAAAGGCCAGAACTCTCCCAAATGACCCGCAACCAGAGCCGCATACAAAAACACAACGACAGCAAGAATTCTTCCGGTTTTTTGATGAATCATAGATTCGGTAGATTGTCGTACAGGTTCATCCCGGTGGCCATGAAGTTCGAAGTATCTTACAGAAATCGAAGATGAAAATCTGCCCGGATCATTCCAACCGTAAACAGACATTCCGAGCATCCCGAAACGGCTGACCCGACCGTGACTTCCGACTCTCCAGTCAAACGACTGATTTATACGACACAGTACTCTCCCTGGTCTCCATACAGTGGCGGAGGACAGCGATCCACGCATAACCTGGCCATGGAAATGTCCCGACGGGGTCATGAGGTCCATGTCATCTACTCACGAACACCTTTTGACCACTACACCGTACCTGACGATCTCCCCTACCAGATTCACTGGGCTACCCTCTTCCATTACAGAAGCAGCCGACAGGCTCCTCTCCGGCCGATGACATCGCTGGACGTTCATCGAATCGCCTCATCGCTGATTCAAAACAGCTCGTTACCTGTAGTGGTCCATGCAAATGGAGAAGAGGCTGCCAGAGTGGGCATGATACGAAGGCGATTCCCTTTTTTATTTGTGGTAACGCCCCGATATCCGGACTACCCTGCAGCCATTGGCAGGTGGAACAATCTCTCTGCCGGGGAGCGAATCCTGCTCTGGCTTCGTGAGTGGAAGTACCTGGCTCTTGGACAGGCTTTGAAACAGGCAGATCTGGTCTGTCCTCCCAGCAGCTGGGCAGGAGAACAGGTCAAAAGTCTCTACGGGCTGAACCGTGAGCGGATCCGGCCAGTTTCCAACGGTGTGCCCAAAGAGTTTCTACAGATTGAACGCTCCGCTGAGGCGTCGTCCGGCCCCATCTTTTTCTTTGGAAGGCTCAGTTACGACAAGGGAGTGGACCTTCTCCTTCGGGCCTACCGGGAACTACCCGCTTCCCGTCCGGCTCTCCATATTGCCGGAGCCGGTGAAGAGGAGAACAGGCTGCGAACGATAGCCACTGAAATGAACCTTCAGGAGTCGGTGCTGTTCTTGCCCTGGCAAACCCATTCCCAGCTTGCAGAGAGGCTGTCAAAAGCCCGAATGGCTGTTCTTCCGTCACGAAACGAAAACTACAGTCTGGCTGTCCTCTCTGCCATGGCAAGTGGTACACCCACACTGTCGACCCGTGTCGGCGGAACCGTGGAACAGATCCGTGACAAAAAAGACGGGATCCTGGTGAATGTTGAAGAGGTCCGGCAATTAACAGAGGCCATGAGCTGGATCATTCGGCATCCGGAAAGGGCGGAAGATATGGGCCGTAAAGCCGCCAGACGAATGGCAGAAACCCATACCTGGCAAGCAACCTGCAACAGGCTGGAGAACCTCTACGATCACTCCCTGAGTGACATCTCGGCACGCTCCGGCTCCCGACGCCTCTTCAGGCGCTCCCATTCACGATCGGCAAACTGATAGAAGGTTTTTTTCTGATGAATCCATCCGAAATGGAGAGTATAGGGAGTAACCAGCCGATAGTCCCCCTTACCAGGGAGAAGCCCGAAAAGCCTGATCAGAATTACACGAAGCCACTTCTGCTTCAGCCCACGAAAGCTGTAAACAAACGGATTACCGTAATAGAGACAACGAACCTTTTTGAAGGATTCATCAAACGTTGTATAACTATCTATGAAGTCAAGTTGAGGGCTGTAATCTCCCTGAAACCAGGGATAAACAGACAGATTGTACTGAGCCATCGCCATCGCCATACTCCACTCACAAGACTCTTCAGAACGGCCGGTCTCCCGAAGTCGGCTGTGAAAATGAGTCTCTTTCTTATGGCGGTACAGTTCGGCTGCTCGCTCGCACACTTGCCTGGTCAGCTTCGTATCGGCCGCATAGATCATCCCGCTCTGAACCCGCGAGAGATGAGTGAGTCCAAACCGTTTCAATGTCCGTTTTCTGCGCTGTAAAAAGATATCGAAAACCACTCCGATATGCTTCGAAGATCCGAAAAAGTTGTCAGAAACTTCCAGTCCTGTAATCGTAAAGGGATAGGGCGAAAAAGAAGCCCAGAGAGAATCAGGACTCTTGCACCAGATGATGTCACTATCAAGAAACAGCGTCCGGCTGTAAGGCGCATAGTGGTGAAGGTTGTGCTTAAAGCCGGTAATCGACTGATGATTTTCAGGAAGGGGAACCAGCTGGTCAAACAACTTGTCCAGTCCTGTTTCACGGAGCTGGTCAAGCTGGTTGGTATCAGCAGCCAGGGTGACGGGCCGGTGACTGTCATAACGGCGAAGCGTGGATACACTGGCAACCACATGCCTTAGATATTTCTGATCACCGTATGAGTGATACAGATACCCCTCTTTCTTTATATCTCCATTCGTGTGGATAGACCTTGTCATATTCAGATTCTCGAAGCTCGTCTGCGCAAGCTCTCCATCAACGCATCAAACCCTCTCTGTCGGATAATACTCTGAAACTGCCGTTGGTAAGAACCCGTCGTGGATACCTCATCAATGATCATATCTGTAATTCTCCATTCTCCTTCTTCCCGAACCATCGTATAGTGAACGGGCGTTTGGACATTATCCAGCTTTACCACCGTTTTGACAAGAGCCTCCGACTCTTCCACCTCAATTTCATTGTAACTCACCTCTGCACGATAGATATCCAGCCGATTCATCGACTGATCACGTACGATTTTGGAAAAAAGGTCGATAAACTCTTCTCTTTCAACGGATTCAATCTCATCAAAATGACCCCTCAAAGCCTCGGACGCCATTCTTCGAAAATCGATCATCCCGTTGATAATCTGCTGGAGTTTCTCTCTCTGCTCTTCGGAATGTTCAGTCCCGGCCGGCCCGACCAGCTGTTTGATCTGTGCGTCCCGTTCTTCCAGAATTATGCGAATCTCTTGCTCCGGTGTCGTATTTTCCTGAAGACCGTAGAGAGATATCTCCTCCCAACCGGAGCTGCCACCAAACAGAAAAACCGCTGCAAAGATTAATCCTTTTATCATACTATCTTACCTGTTCTGATCCAAGTTGTCTGATTGGAATCCCTGATGCTTTATAGAGAGCTGCAACCTTTTTATTCAGATCGAACACATTTTGTTTCAACGTAACACGCAATTCCAGCTCTTTTCGCACCGAATCAATCAGGTCTTCCACTTCTCCAAAACCATAATCGTAGTTCAATTGTTCATGCCGGACCCAATTTCTTGTCGTTGCAAGAGCCTCTTCTGTATTATTCAGGCGGCTCTCGGCAACCACGGCCTCCATATAACTCTCATTCAACTCCAGCATAATCACATCCGATAGCGCCTCCCTCAGATCCCGTACCCGGTTGTATGAGATCCGTTCCCGTTCCAGACGATTTCGCACCGAAGAAAAATTCAGGTTTTGACGAATACCGAAACCAACTGCTCCGGAGAGATAGTTCGTATTGTTAATGATGAACGGGTTACTCTGTCTTGGCCGGTTGGGTGTATTGGCAAAGCTGGCGGTTAACCCCAGATAGACCATTGGCAACTGTTGCGATTTCAACGCCTCAATGGAGTGCTCATAGGCCTGAATTCCCGCCTCGGCACCTTTCAGTTCCGGCCGATGGTCAGCGGCCATCTGCTGATAATAGTCAAACGGCTCCAATTGAACGGCTACAGGGTCCAGAAACGACTCCTCCGGCAGATAGTAACTGGCCTGACCTTCACCCAATACCGACCTCCAGATGCGCTCAATTCGATTTCGGCTCTGCTCTACCTCTGTTTGCTGTGTCCGAAATTCACTGCGATAGATTTCGAACTGAAAGACATCCTTCTCTTTCAGATTCGGATCCTCCTCTTGCCTCATCTGTTCAATCTGTTTTTCCACCTGTTCAATCGTCTCTTCGGCGTCCCTGAGAACACGCTCGACCTCCAGAGCAAGTAAAAAGCTGTAGTAGAGTTCATAAAGCTGAACTTCCAGATTCTGTTTGCTCGTCAGAAACTCCTGTTCGGCGGCTCTGGCACCAAATTCTGCTGCCTGGATGGCATTGTTTACAGCTCCCCAGGTAAATACTGGCTGAACCGCTTCGAGCTCTGCACGAGTAAAAATCGCCCAGTTTTCCCAGTCATTCTCAAGATCCGGATCCAGATAGTACTCATTCCTGTCGAGCTGATCATTTCTGCTGTGAACCCCGGGAACCAGACCATGATTGGTATTGAAACTGACCGACGGCAGAATCCGGCTGGCTCTCGCCTGATCGATTCGGTTTTTTGCCAGATCAACAGCACCATACTCATAGTCCAGCTGGCCAGACCTCTCCAGCCCACGGTCTATAAACTCCTGAAGGGAAACCCGCAATGTATCCTGGGCTTGAATCGGCTGGACGCTGATAAAAAAGAGCAGCAGTACGTAGAGCGGTTTCATAATCGATGGAACTTGTTGATCAGGTAAAAAACGGTTCAGATTTGCCCTTGCTAACGGCCAGAAACTGGATTTATTCAAACAAAAAAAGCTCCTGTTCGGAGCTCTGTTCAACATTCGGCCATTCTGCCCTGACCCAAGTAAAGGCCCTCTCCTCTGTGGAAGAGGTTGTTCAGTAATAAGAGCGGAGGGCGAGGGATTCGAACCCCCGGAGACCGCAAGGCCTCAACGGTTTTCAAGACCGCCGCATTCGACCACTCTGCCAGCCCTCCAGTAAAATCAATCCTCCAACGCCTGAGCTCCGGATACAATTTCGGAAATCTCGGTCGTAATTGCACTTTGTCGCGCTTGGTTATAGCTGAGCCGGAGATCCTCTTCCAGCTCTTTCGCATTCTCCGTTGCATTATCCATGGCCGCCATCCGCGCACCCTGCTCTGCAGCATTGGACTCCAGAACAGCTCCCCAGAGCTCCATATTCAGATGAAGTGGAAGAAGGCGGTCCAGAATAGCCGCTGAATCCGGCTCATAAAGGTAGTCATTCACCGAAACAGAATCATCCCCGGAATGTTCCTTTACCAGCTCTACCGGATCGACAGGAAGCACTTTTCGCACCAGTCTGTTTTGTGAAATGACAGACTTGAACTCATTGTAAGCGATATGTACCTGGTCGTATATTCCGCTGACAAACTGGTCGCGAGCACCCTCCATAATCACAGATGTATCAGGAAAATTCAGTTGATCAAAAAACCCGGGATGCCCCTCAACAACCGAATAGTTTCGTTTTCTGAAATAGGCATTCGCTTTTTTACCAACACAAATCAGATCCACACTGTTACTTGCCAGTTTCTCAGACCATCTGCCACGAAGTTCGCTCTCGACGACTTTAAACAGATTGTTGTTAAATCCACCACACAGTCCTCGATCCGATCCTACAATAATAAGCAGAATACGATCGACCGTCTCCGGGGTACGGAGAAGTTCATTGCTCTGTTCGTTCCCCGAAACAAGTCGAGATACAACCTCACTCAGTTTCGCCCGGTACGGGCGAGTCTCGTTCATTCGATTCTGAGCTTTTCTCAGCTTCGCTGCGGCGACCATCTTCATCGCCTTGGTAATCTGAATGGTGTTGTTGACCGAAGTAATCCGGTTTCGTATGTCACGAAGGTTTGCCATTCGCTACGCCTCCTCTGCTACAGTCAACTGATCAATAATCGTAGACGCTGTTTTTACAAGTTTTTCAGCAAATGAATCGTCCAGAAGACCGGTTGAGGCAAGATCACTCATCTCATCGGCAAACCGGGCTCGTACTGTCTCCAGATACTGCTCCTCAAACTCACCGATCTGATCGACAACCAAACGATCGAGCAGTCCTTCAGCGTTCACTTTCAGCAAGACGATCTGATCTTCCACAGCCAGTGGTTGAAATTCGTTCTGTTTCATCAATTCAACAGTTCGTTCACCACGCTTCAACTGACGCTGTGTTGCAGGATCCAGATCGGAACCGAACTTTGCAAATGCTTCGAGTTCCCGATACTGGGCAAGATCCAGCTTCAGAGTCCCAGAAAGTTTTTTCATCGCCTTCACCTGTGCAGAGCCACCCACACGAGAAACCGAAATACCTACATCGATTGCAGGACGAATACCGGAGTTAAACAGATCGGTATCCAGAAAAATCTGGCCGTCTGTAATAGAGATCACGTTGGTTGGAATATAAGCGGATACATCTCCGGCCTGTGTTTCTATAATCGGCAATGCAGTCAGAGATCCACCTGCCTTCAGTTTGGGTCGGAGAGAGTCCGGAACATTATTCATCTGCTTCACAACGCCCTCGTTATCAATAATCTTCGCAGCTCTTTCCAGTAACCGGCTGTGAAGATAGAAGACATCTCCCGGATAAGCTTCCCGGCCCGGTGGCCGTTTCAGCAGGAGTGAAAGCTCACGATAGGCAACCGCCTGTTTGGAAAGATCATCATAGATCACCAGGGCATGCCGTCCCGTATCCCGAAAATATTCCCCGATTGCCGCACCGGCAAAAGGCGCAATGTAACGCATGGGTGCTGAGGTACTTGCAGGAGCGGATACCACGGTTGTATAGTCCATGGCTCCGTGCTCTTTCAATTTGTTAACAATTCCCGCAACCGTAGACCCTTTTTGTCCTACAGCCACATAGATACAGTAAACGGGCTTGTCCGTATCCTGTGTCTGCTTTTGATTGATAATAGTATCAATGGCGACTGCAGTCTTTCCTGTCTGCCGGTCACCGATAATCAACTCACGTTGTCCCCTACCAATAGGAATCAGGGAGTCAATCGCTTTCAGGCCGGTTTGCAGAGGCTCCTCAACAGGCTGACGGTAGACAACACCCGGTGCTTTCCGTTCCAGAGGCAGAGAGATCGTTTCTCCGGTAACGGCACCCTCTCCGTCGACAGGCCGGCCGAGCGGATCAATAACCCGTCCAAGAACCCCTTCTCCTACATTGATAGACGCAATATTTTTGGTTCTCTTCACCGAGTGCCCCTCTTCCACAGAGCTGGAAGACCCAAAAAGTACGACACCCACATTATCCTCTTCCAGGTTCAAAACCATTCCACGGATTGGGTTCCCGTCTGCGTCCAGCGAGTCCGGTAATTCTACCAACTCACCGGCCTGAACACTTGAAAGGCCATAAACACGGGCAATCCCGTCACCTACCTCCAGGATTGTGCCTACATCATAAATTTCCGCTTCGTTGTCAAATCCTGAGATCTGCTTGCGTAAAATGGCGGAAACTTCATCTGGTCTGATTCGACTCATGCTTTGATTACCTCAAATTTCAATTTATTCAAATAGCCACTTCCTTGAAAAGCGAAGAGAGACGGTTCAACTGGTGACGAACCGTCCCGTCGATAATAGTATCACTAATCTGGATCGCCATTCCACCGATCAGCTCCGGTTGTTTCTCCAGTTGCAGCTCAATAGTCTTCCCGGTCTGCTTCTCCAGCATCTTCTTCAAATCACCGGTCTGTGCATCATCCAGATCCATTGCGAAACGAACCTGAACATCCAGAATCTGTTTATACTCTTTATAGAGTTCAATAAATCCACTCATCATCTGGTCCAGAAGTCGTTCACGCCCTTTCCGAATCACCAGATCAAAAAACTGAAGAGTAAGTGGTTGAACAGAGTTTGAAAAAACGCTGTGAAGCGCCTCTTTTTTCTCTTCCGATTTGATAATCGGACTCCGAAGGAAGAGCTCCAGATCACGAGAAGCTTCAATCGTCTCATGAACCAGACCCACATCCGCCATGATCCCTTCCAGGATATCCTGCTCAATTGCGATCTGCAACAGAGCACTCGCATACCGTCGGGCTGCTTTTACGACCATTGGCTATCTAGTTCTTGGGAAGATTGTCGATAAAACGATCAACAAGCTTCTTGTTCTTCTCTTTATCGAGTTCAGCATCAATAATCATCGATGCCGCTTTCACGGCAAGCTCGGCAACTTCGTTCCGAAGCTCAATCAGGGCCTTCTGCTTCTCCTGTTCGATGGCACCACGTGCATCTTCCAGAATTGCGGCGGCTTCTTTTTTCGACTTGTCCAGTCGATCGGTTCGAAGTTTTTCTGCCTCTTCAATCGCGGCTTTACGAATACGCTGTGCCTCGATTTCCGCTTCACGTAGTGCTTTCTGATTCTCTTGCGAGATTTTTTCCGCTTTGGCAATTGCCTTTTCGGCAGACTCCAGAGAATCCTTGATTCTTTGTTCCCGCTCATCCAGTGCTTTGGTGATATGAGGAACTGCGTATTTGCCCATTCCCCATAAAAAGAGAAGCATTGAAATCAGAACCCAGATTGCGAAGCCTGTCTGAAACGACAGCAACCCGCCACCGCTTGCTAAGAAAACCGTCATGGTTACTCCCTGTGGATTGTTTGTTAGCCGCTGATTTGCAGGGCGAGCAGAATACAGATAATGGCACCAATTAGTGCAATACCTTCAATAAAGGCTGCTGTCAAAATCATAGCACCCCGGATATCACCGGCCGCTTCTGGTTGTCGAGCAATACTTTCGGTAGCGCCCTTTCCAATCATTCCAATACCGATTCCAGCACCGATTGCGATGATTCCGGCACCAAGACCTGCTGCTAATAGTCCCATAATAGTTATCCTGTTCGTTTTGTAGGTTTATTGGTTACATATGTACTTGTGCATCCGTTGCATTTGCAACAGATGGCTGATGTTTTTCATCGTGATGATGCTCTTCGGCCGCCATGCCGATAAATACTGCGGAAAGCAGAGTGAAAATATAGGCCTGCAATAGTGCAATAAATGCTTTCAAGACATAGAGGATAGCCGTCAGACTCACCCATATAACTCCGGAAGAAACACCAAATACAGCACCGAACATGTCAGTAAACACAAAGATCAATCCCAGAATACAGACGATCATAATCTTTCCGGACAACATATTTGCAAAAAGACGAATGGCCAATGCGAACGGTTTGGTAAAGAGCCCAAGAATTTCGACTGGTGTCAGTATCACACGGACCAGAGGCGGAACCCCGGGGAACATGAAAACGTGCTCCCAGTGATGCTTGGTCCCGCTGAACTGCGTAATAAAAAAGGTGATTGTTGCAAGAGTTGCCGTAACGGTAAGATCTGCGGTCGCAGACACGCCCCAGGGGAGCATGCCGAACAGATTCATCAAACTGATTGCGACAAAAACGGAGAAGAGATAGTTCACATAAGCCTTGTACTTGTCTCCGGGAATGTACTCTTTGGCAATATCGTCTCGTATAAAAACAAAAAACACCTCGAACAGATTCTGCCAGATCCCTCTGGGCTCACTCGTGGATCCAACACCTTTTTTATATCGGAAAGCCGCCCACAAGGTCAACAAAAAAGTCAGCAGAATGCTGATCCAGACATACATCAGATGCGAAGTAATAGAGAAATCGATCCCCACAGGTGTTCCGTCTGCCCGTACAATGGTTTCATCTTCTTCTGAAAATTCACCAGAGGAAAGTGCACTTTCTGTATTGGAGTAGAAATAAAACCGACCATCAACATAAAAAATCCTGGGCAGGTAGATCTTTTGACCAACGACTTCAAGATAATCATGATCAACGACCTTTCCCATAACATCAATCGGAGGTGAATCATCCGATTCGTCTGCCCCGAACAGGGCAGGAGAAAGCAACAAAGAGAACAGTAAGGTTAGAAAGAGTCGGCGCAGTGCTGTCGTCATTCCGTATCAGCGATTATGTCGGTCGATTGGTACTGGTTTTGTGGATCAAAATAATATCAATTACAGAGTGAAGAATATAAGAAATAATAAAACTCAGAGTAAAGGAAACTTGTTCAATATTTGTCACAGCAAGTACAAGGAAAAAGAGAGAGAGGATCAACAATAAACGAAGAAAGAAAACCAGGTAGTAGTACGCCAAAAACTGTTTCCAATCTGCATCTTTGAAAAGCTGGTACATGACAAGATGGACGGCGATGGCCAGCAATCCAAGAAGATAACCACTAATCCAGCCAACAACATCAATAGAAGGGACAGCCAGGGAGAGAATCAGAGAGGCTGCTCCTGCCAGTATCACTGCGAGCCATTCTGTTCTGTATTGGCTTTGGGCAATCTCCATAAAGTACGATCAGGGTTTGGACTGAGATCTGGAGAGGCGAAGTAACAGGCCGAAGAAGAGCAATACACCGATGATGGCACCACCCAGCAGAAACCAGGGAGAGGTATCCCAAAAACTGTCAATCCAGAAACCGATTCCGATAGGCAGAATCAGGGTACCGGCAATTTCAACTCCCAGTGAAAGATAACGAAGATAGTCTCTGGAACCTTGTGAATCACCCATGGATTCAGGAGGCACTTTTTGCAGACAGATTTTCGCTGTGCTTAGCAGAGAGCGGACGGCTTCCCGACCCGGCATCACTGCTCATGTTGCAATTCCCCTTGATTTGTGCTCCCTCCTCAACCAGAAGAGTCTTGGTATGGATGTCGCCATTGATCACCGCGGAGCTTCGAAGGATCAATTTACCGGTCACAAAGAGCTCTCCCTCCAGCCGGCCGGCAATATCTGCATCCTCCGCTCTGATATTTCCATCCACACTTCCGGAGGCGGTAATAATGACCCGTCCGCTGGATTCTGCCTCCCCTTCGACAGAACCTGATATACGGATATCACTATCCGACTGAATGTTTCCGCTCAACCGCGTCCCTTCACTGATCATATTAAGAATGGGAGACCCGCTTGGCTGGTTCGACTTGGTTGTATCCGATTTGGAAAACATGAGACTACATTAGTTTAAAAGATAGAGTTGTGGAATTTGAGGGGCGCCATCCTTCCAGATTTCAAAATGAAGGTGGGAGCCAAAACTCAATGCACCCCGATCTCCAACGGCTCCGAGAACATCCCCCCGAAGTACGTGATCGCCTACCTGCCTGTAGAGTTTTTCGCCATGCTTGTACACAGACAGGTATCCGTCTGCATGCTGCAGGTAGAGTACGTATCCATAGTTGACGGTCCAGTCCGCATAGACAACAGAACCGTCCGCAATGGCCCAAAACTCAGTTCCGGTTCGGGCGGCAATATCAATACCGTAATGACTCTCCTCCGGATTGAAGGACTGGGATACCGACCCCTCCATGGGAAATGGTGCCGGGAAAAGAGCCGAACGTCGATAGATATCCGAATTCAGGATCTCGTCGGTGGAAAACATCTCATAGGTCTGGAACCCGTCCCCGGAAACACTGCCGGGATAGGATTCTCCTGGTGTACGACGGGATTCCCCGGCAGACACAGTCCTGAATGTCGTGTCAGGCGTCTCCATCAGAACCTGCTTCAGATCCATCAGCTGACGATCTCTCAACTGAAGAGAATCCTCCAGAGCCATCACCTTCTCAGTAACTGAAAGAACACTCTCCCGAAGGCTCGAATCCGACTTTGTCTGATACAGAGAGCCTAACGGGGTGATAAAAAAGATAATGGTTGTCATCAGGACCGATACGGCCACACACAAAACAACCACCCGAATTACATCGGAAGACTCAATACGAAATGACCGGGAAACTTCCGGCTCCTCTTCATCCAGCAGGAGGACGGTTACTTCTCCATCCCGTTTCGAGACCAACTTTTTAAGCAATTCCCACATTGAGATAACTTAGCAGACCCGAGCCATTTTTAAAAATTTCTAATCCAGACAAAATAGTGGCCGGAATGTGTCATCTCTACCAGATAAGAAGATTCAACGCGGTAAACGTTACATCATTTTGTTTAAAATCAGGACACTTGATCCCGACTTGCCATACCATCCGGAAAAAATCGACTATACCGAGTAGTTGGGAGCCTCTTTTGTGATATGTACAGAGTGAGGATGGCTCTCTTTATAGCTTGCCGCAGAAATCTGGACAAATTCTGCACGCTGCAACTCCCGGATGTTTGAAGAGCCGGTATATCCCATGGCTGCCCGAAGTCCGCCGGCCATCTGGTGTGCAACTTCATGAAGGTATCCTTTATAAGGAACACGTCCCTCAATTCCTTCCGGTACCAGTTTTCTGAGATCATCTTCCACATCCTGGAAGTAGCGGTCCTTCGACCCCTTGTCCATCGCTCCCAGGCTTCCCATTCCCCTGTACGACTTGTACTTCCGGGACTCATATATAATGGTCTCGCCGGGGCTCTCTTCAAGACCGGCAAACATCGATCCCATCATAACGGCATCGGCACCTCCGGCAATCGCTTTGGGGATATCCCCTGTCTGTTTGATTCCTCCATCGGCAATCAAACCAATTCCCTTCTCACGAGTAAACTCTGCCACTTCCATAACAGCTGACAGCTGTGGTACTCCCACACCTGTAACCACTCTCGTTGTACAGATGGAGCCGGGCCCCACCCCAACCTTGACAACATCTACTCCGGCTTCAACCAGAGCTTCTGCTGCGGAACGAGTTGCAATATTGCCGCCGATCAGGTTCAGATCAGGCCACTTTTCCCGAATCGATCGGACCGTTTGCAACACACCAGCCGAATGCCCGTGAGCCGTATCGATCGTGATCACATCCACACCGGAATCGACCAGTGCCGAAACTCGGTCCATCGTATCAGGCGTTACGCCTACAGCCGCTCCTACCCGGAGCCGGCCCAGCTCGTCCTTGCAGGCATTGGGGAAATTCATCTTTTTCTCAATATCCTTGAAGGTAATCAGTCCAACCAGACGGCCATCCTTGTCAACGATGGGCAGCTTCTCTACTTTATGTGTCTGCAGTATCTCTTCGGCCTTCTCAAGATTGGTTCCTTCTGCGGCAGTTATCAGATTGTCCCGGGTCATAATGCTTCCGAGTATCTTGTCCACATAATGCTCGAAGCGCAGATCACGGTTTGTAACAATACCGACAAGTTTGTTGTCCCCCTCAACGATCGGAATTCCGCCAATCTTGTGTGTACGCATCAGCGACCGTGCTTCACGAACGGTCGCATCCGGGGGCAGGGTAACCGGATCGACAATCATCCCGCTCTCGCTTCGTTTCACCAGCCGGACCTGCTCTGCCTGTTCCGCGATCGTCATATTTTTGTGCAAGATAGCGATACCGCCCTCTCTTGCCAGTGCAATAGCCAGACGATATTCGGAAACAGTATCCATCGCAGCACTCAGAACGGGAAGATTCAACGTGAGCGACGGGGTCAGATCAACGGATGTATCCACTTCACGAGGCAGAACTTCTGAAAAACCGGGCACGAGCAGGACGTCGTCATAGGTGAGCCCCTGTCGACTGATTCGTTCAAAGGGTGAATCATTCTGCATCTCTAACATACCTTTCGTTTACATTTCAACTAAGATATGAAAAATGCCTTCGAACTTCTCCCCCTTTTCCCATTTTTCAGAGACTCTTGACCCGGAGTGCAGAAACGGCCGTCTCCAGTCTGCAATCTCCCGCCAGAAAGAGGCGAACCCAATAATCGACTCGCTGCCGACGCTTCTGAACAAACGGATCGCAAGTGGAATAGACCCCTTCCAGCTCCTGTCGAAACGCCCGGATATCCTCTTTGATTTCAATAGCAAGTTCTTCAGGCAGATCTCCCCATCCCATCAGGTTCAATACTTCTCTTACATCTCTCTCCTCTTGTCGGGCCTCGTGAAGAAGACGCTTCAAAAGTGGTTCTGCACTGTTTCGTTCGGAATGTTGTACTGTTGAGTGAATCATAACGGTCAGGTTTTGTTATTGTTCACTCACAGAATAAAGAAAGGGGATGACAACATAGTGTCACCCCCTTTGAAAAAAATTCCCGGCAGACTCTTCTCCGCTATATACCGGCTCTGTCAAAGATTAAATCCACATTTTTGGTGTGGTGCTTCCAGTCGAATGCCGAGGCGATTTCTTCATCGCTCAGATACTCCCTGATAGTGGTGTCGGCCTCGACCAGATCACGGAACGGCCGGTCCTCTTCCCAGGCTTTCATCGCCAGCGGCTGGACCGAATCATACGCCTTTTCACGAGACAATCCTTTATCGATGAGCAACAAAAGCAGCCGCTGGGAGAATACCAGGCCCTGTGTCCGCTCCATATTGGCCTTCATATTCTCCGGGTAGACAATCAGTTGTTCAATGACCCCGGAAAACCGGTTCAGCATGTAGTCCAGCAGGATAGTGGCGTCAGGCAGTATGATTCGCTCTGCAGAAGAGTGGGAAATATCCCGTTCGTGCCACAGTGGGATGTTTTCATAAGCCGTAATCATGTATCCCCGAAGAACCCGGGAACACCCGGTAATATTTTCAGAACTGACTGGATTTCGCTTGTGCGGCATAGCCGAGGACCCTTTCTGTCCTTTGCGAAAAAACTCTTCCGCTTCTCTGAGCTCCGTTCGCTGGAGATGCCGAATCTCGACCGCCATCTTCTCCAGTGAAGAACCGATCAATGCCAGCACAGACATATAATGGGCGTGCCTGTCCCGCTGGAGTGTCTGTGTGGAGACGGGCGCCGGTGTAAGGCCCAGCAGATCACAGGTATGCTTCTCCACCTCGGGAGGAATATTGGCAAATGTTCCCACCGCACCGGACAGCTTTCCAAACTCAACGCCATCTGCGGCCCGGCGGAAACGTTCCAGATTCCGCTGCATCTCTGCATACCAGAGGGCACACTTGATCCCGAATGTTACCGGTTCGGCGTGTACACCATGCGTTCGGCCCATCATCAAGGTATATCGATGCACTTCCGCCTGTCCTTTCAATGCATCCAACATTCGTCGTATTCCTTTCTCTAACAGTCTGTTCGCCTGTTTCAGACGGACTCCCGTTGCCGTATCTACTACATCGGTCGAAGTCAGGCCGTAATGGACCCACTTCTTTTCCTGGCCAAGAGACTCCGATACCGAACGGGTAAATGCCACCACATCGTGCCGGGTCTCCTTTTCAATCTCCTTGATTCGGGAAACATTAAAAGCCGCCTTATTATAAAGCAGGTCGACCTCCTTCTCGGGAATCCTGCCGATTCGGCTCCAGGCCCGGCATGCGGCCAGTTCAACATCGAGCCAGGACTGAAACTGATTCTGTTCAGACCAAATTTCGGCCATCTCTTCTCGTGAATAGCGATCGATCATAGCATCAACTGATTTTTAAAGGTCAAGACTCTGTTTTCGGCTCTATTGTGCGGGAATTTTCAACCAGTCACCCGGTTCGACCCGGGTATCCAGTTCCATCTGATTGATGATAGCAACGTCCAGCGGCTCAATATCCATCGGCAAAGACTCCGGCAGAAAAGACTCCAGTGTACCAGAGCGATCTGCCCGAAAAACTTTCAGCCGAACCGGTTCAACCCTGAGAATATCCGGATCTCTCAAACGGTCAAAAGAGCTCGAAACATGGACAAAGTCCTCCTCGAACTGCTCGAACTGCTCGAGGCCTGTGTAGCTCAGGAACCGATAGACCTGGCCGTCAAACGCCACCGAGTAGATGTGAAGTCTGACGGGTGTTCCGTCTTCCAGAGTCGCGTCGGCCACCGCTTCATAGGCCTCCCATTCTCCGCTGCTGAGTGTCGATCCCTGGCGCTGAACCTCAATCTGTTCATTGGACACCACCCGTTGAACCGATGCCTGTGGATCTGCTGCTTCGGAATCGATCGAAAAAATGGTGACTGCCTGCTGCTCAGGTGAAAGAAGAACAACCTGTGAAGGCTGGTTCACGACTTCCCATCCCGAAGGATAGGGAAAGAGAAACTCCATGTCGGGATGATAGAACTGTCCGTCCCGGGCAAATCCGTGACGGGGATTCTCCCCAAACATCAGTCCGTCAATCATTTGCATATACCGTTCTGTATTACGCTCGCGCTGCTCATATCCCATCTCCCTCCACTCTTCGGCCAGCCGGGGAATGGTCTGTTCCCGTTCGCCAGGATCGGGGTGAGTGGAAACAAAGTTCGGGACGGACTGGCCATGTGCTTCCGAAATACGCTTCAGTGTTGTGAAGAGCGCAGACCCCTCGGATGCATCATAACCTACCCGGGCGGAGTACTCGACCCCCAGACGGTCGGACTCCCGTTCGTTATCTCTGCTGTAACTCAGAAAAAGAAATTCAGCAGCAGTACTGCTCAGATTCATCAGAGACTGCCCCGGAAGGCCCAAAACCTCCTGTCCCAGCACAGCACCGCCCACTACTGCCACTTGCCCGATTTTCTGCCGGAGGGCCCGCTGAGATGCATGTCTTGCGGCCACATGTCCGATTTCGTGGCCCATTACAACCGCAAACTGGGCTTCATTGCTAAGGTGAGCCAGAATTCCCCGGGTAAAGTAGACATACCCCCCTGGCAGAGCAAAAGCATTGATCACCGGACTGTCCAGCAATCGAAAGGTAAATTCGGTCTGCCGGAACTGCTCATCCGTATCCGGACGCCTGAGGTGGCTCTCGGCAAGTACCCCCTCACCGATCTCTTCTACATAGGAACCAAGCTCTTCATCATCGTAAAGCCCGAACTGGGCCACAATTTCCGGATCGGACTCCCGACCCAGTTCAATCTCCTGCTGCCAGGAGTAACCAAAAGCACGCGTGGTGCCGGAAACCGGATTCTTCTGAATGGAACAACCCGAGACCAGAAGGAAAGCCAGGGCCGAAACAAGAATAAGGTTTTGATATCTCATGGTTCTTTGGAATCGTGAATAAAAAAGAAGTTACGAGTTCCCGCAGATTATTACGAACCCTGGTTCCAAACAATCAGGTCTTCCCCGTCGTCCCATCCGGAAACTCGATCCCTCCAGTGAAGAAAAATCAATGCCATGGCCAGGGAGTCGACCGCACAATACCGTGAAAGGCTTCGATAGATCCGCCCGGCCTCGACTTCCCCGGCAAGCCCACTTCTCGCATAGAGCCAGGCGTACATGGCCGAAGGGCCGTCTCCAATCCCCTCCCCTTTACTTGTAATCCGTGAATAAGGATTGCAAACCGCATCCTCACCGGACCCTGCGAGAGTCATCTCCAGATCGGCAGCCCATACAGGATTCCGGCAGTAGGTGTTCAGATAGTCACTAATCTGCAGAACTGAAGGCAACACCTCTTTCAGGCTCAGTCCCTCTCTCATGGATCGGTTGATATAGAAATCCCGAACCAGCCGGCTCAGATCCAGAAATTGCACTTGCTTCTGCTGGCCGCGGTCGAGGAAACGTTGCCCCAGTTCTAACGCCAGCTCCGAAGGCTGCTCCAAACCCTCATTCAGTTGTCCAAAAAGCCGCCTAAGTGCCTGCTTTTCGTACGGGGAATAGTGAACAATGGTTCCATACGACAGTTCCGGAACCTCCAGCAGAGACTCTGCAAACAGGCAGCGGGTTGAACCGTCCCGGCTCTGGTCGAGCCAGTGAACATGCCGGAGGTCTCCGTTCTTCTGTAGTGTATGGCAGGAAAACTGAAACAAAACTTCCTGGTACGGCCGATCATTCCGGAAAAGCGGCACAGGAGACGAAGCGGCTTCAAAATCGACAAAATGAATTGGATACTCCAGATTTCGAATCGTCTCGCCCAATTCCGGTTTGTACCATTCAAGCGGAATCGATGCGCCCCGGGAAGCCAGTAGCTGAACCGACCTCCGATCCTCAATCGAAAATTGATTTTCACTTTTCTGATCGAGCTGCCCGAACGACTGAATCGTCCCGACAAGCGGAACCTCTTTCTGAAGCAGATGGCCGGCTTCGACCGCATGCCGGTTTCCCTGACCGATCAACTCGTAAGCATGGGGTTCTGCCTCGGGCGTCTCCGGCTTCTGCCGGGACCAGCAGCCGCCCCCCTCCATGGTTTCAGACTGGCGAAACACACAGTCCCGACAGGCCGGCGTCACCTGAAAAGAAGCCATAATCTCCTTCTCCAGATATGCTTCAAGACGCTCCATTTGCGCCGAAAAAGGAATCCCATGGAAAAAAGGATGGATTGATCGGGACTCATGACTTTTCATCAGCTCCCCGGTCGCTTGCGTTGCCTCCACCTCTGTCAACAAACCGTTCAGCTGATCCGGCTCTACCCTGCCTTCAGCGACACGCGTCAGCAGATGATCTGTCTTCGCCAAAAATTTCCGGGTGGGAAAGCAGAGTTTCGATGAGACCGAAAGTTCAGGCCATACATGATGGATCATCCATCTCTTGTAAGCCGCTTCCCGAAGATAGACAAGCAACTTGCCCGATGCAGGCAGCCCCCCGGATAGTGACCGCCTTCCAGACCTCCAGAGGCGACCGTGAACCTGATAGAGCACAACATGGTCGACCCGGCGTATCATCAACGGAATTCTGCATCGAAACCGTCCCCGAACAACAACCCCGCCACTGATCACTGTCTCCGGTTTTTCCATCCACTCACGGGTTTGTCCGGCTGCAAGGGACACATCCCGGCCGGCCACATTTGCGCCGGGATGACAGTGGTCCAGCACCCGGCTGAGCTGAAGCTTGACAGCCGGGCGAAACCGATCTGCTCCCCTGCGATTCAACCCCTCGTCCAGAAGATAAAACGCCTTCAGAGGGCAAGAGAAAATTTCCCGTACCAGATACCCGTTTATGTCTCCAGTAGCCGTATCAGTCATGAAGAGACCCGACAATTGTCACCTCCCGATCCAGATCGATACCGAACATCGACAATACCTTCTCCCGAACCTCTTCCGAGAGCTGATAAACCTGTCTGCCGGTCGCCCCTCCGTAGTTCACAATCACAAGGGCCTGTTTCGGATAGATCCCCACAGCCCCCTTGCGATACCCCTTCCATCCTGCCTTTTCAATAAGCCATCCGGCCGGAACCTTTACACGTTCCTCATCGACCGGATAAAAGGGGACATCCCCGAACTCTGTCTTCAGCTGCTTCAGCCGCGCCTGATCAATGACCGGGTTCTTGAAGAAGCTGCCGGCATTGCCCACACTGGCCGGATCCGGAAGTTTACTCCGGCGGATCTCTACCACAGCCCGACAGACTTGCTCCGGAGTCGGATTCTCAATGCGTTGCTCCTCAAGCCAGTCGGAAAGAACCCGATAGCTGTATTCGACACGGTGATGTCCCGGAAGTGTCAATCGCAGTACGACCGAAACGACGAGATAGCGCCTCATCTCCAGCTGTTTGAACACGCTGTCGCGATAGGAAAACCCACACTCTTCCGCCAAAAACGTACGGAATACGCCCTCTTCGAGATCAAACGCCTCCAGAGAGTGAAACCGATCCTTCAGTTCAACTCCATAAGCACCGATATTCTGAATCGGTGCCGCTCCAACCGTACCGGGGATCAAAGCAAGATTCTCGATTCCTCCCCAGCCATTCGATACAGCATGCTGTACCAGCTCATGCCACCGGTTTCCAGCACCGGCACGAACCAGGACCTGCTTCTCGTTCTGCTCTACAACCTGAAGAAATCGGATTTGATTGTGCAGGACGAGTTGCTGAACCGGTCCCACAAAAAGAATGTTGCTCCCCTCCCCGAGAACCAGGCAGCCGGAGTCCAGAAATCCTTTCTGATGAAGACGAGGCAACAGACCAACATGATCGACCGCAACAAATCGCCTGGCCGGTACAGAGATTCCCATGGTATTGAACGGAAGAAGATCTACGTCCCGCTCGGAGGAAAGCTGGTTTTTCTGTTCATCCGGCCACTTGTTCAAAGCTCTTTGTCGTCTTTTTTGAGATTCTGATTCGATAATAACCGAACCCGAAGCTTCTTGACACGGTTATTTTTTACAGAATGAACGGTTAACTCAAGGCCCCGATAGGCCAGTCGTTCTCCCACATTGGGAATTCGTTCCGTAAGATGGTACACCAGGCCGCCGAGAGTTTCGTACTCATCGTCACCCGATGTGATCTCACGCTCCAGAATCTCCTCCATATCGTCCAGGTCGATGCGCGCATCGAACAGGTAGATCCCGTTTCGAAACCGGGTATAAAGCTTCTCTTCCAGTTCATCATACTCATCCCCGATCTCTCCGACGATCTCTTCAAGGATGTCGTCCAGTGTAACAAGTCCCTCGGTACCGCCATATTCGTCCACAACAATTGCCAGGTGGGTCTTTTCCTGCTGAAAATCTCTCAAAAGATCGTCAAGTTTTTTAGTAGCGGGGATAAAAAGCGTCTTTCGTGCGATCGTTTTCCAGTTGATCGTTGTCACGTCCAGATCCGAATGGATATAAGGTAACACATCCTTTGCATAGATCACTCCCAGAATAGAATCCAGATCGTTCTCGTGGAGAGGCATCCGGGAGAACCCCTTCTCCCGGATGAGGTCCATCACATCGCGCAGTGTGTGATCCACGGATACAGCCACAATGTTCACCCTGGATGTCATGATCTCACGTACTTCCGTGTGCCCGAATTCGATTACATTCTCGATAATCTCCCGCTCATCCCCATGAATGGAACCGGATCGTTCCCCCACTTCTGCCATGGCACGGAGGTCTTCGGTTGTCATTCGGTTACTGGGGCGAGGCAGGCGGCGTTCCAGAGTCATGGTACTTTCGGCGATCAGCTTCGCCACCGGTTTCAGAAGGATAAAGTGAAAATAGATAAATCCGGCATACCGACGGGTCATCTTCAGCGGGTTGTTGATCGAAATGATTTTTGGAGTGATCTCGCTCACAATCAGTATCGTGAACGTTAGTACCACGATTTCGATCGCATAGATCACCAATTCGGGCAATCCTACGGATTCAGCGACCATTCCTGTTGCTGCAGCAGCCATCACCGATGTAACGATATTGGCAAAGGTATTTCCGATGAGAATTGTAGCGAGAAGCCGCCGGGGCTTCTCCAGCATCCGAATCACTTTCACGTCCCGCCCGCCAGGTGCCTGATCACGGTCCAGCTTGTCCATCTGATTCACCATGGAGAAAAATGCCACCTCCGATCCGGAGAAAAAAGCACTCAGAACAAGGCCCAGGACAATAATAAACAGATAGAGAGAAAGAGAGACGTAGCTTATCGGATCAGCAGATTCCATAAATCCGCTTTCCAGAAAAAAAGCGAAATCAAACTGGCTACTCGGAGGTTCGTCTAATCGTTCCAATAACGCTTCATTGATTGAAAGGTAGTCTCACATCGGACCGGAAGAGGGGAACACCTCTCCGGGGCCTTCTGCAAGGTAGGCAATGTGCCGGAAACATTCCGGCCCGGTACACACGCCCGACAACCAGATAACAGGTTAAAATGGAAGGTCATCATCCATGTCGTCAAAGGAGTCGTCCAGGCTGACGCTTTCGTTACTTTGACTTCCTGACGAAGATCCAGAGGCAGACCCTCTTCCTCCTCCCGGTCCGGGCGCTCCGCCCTGGCGCCCACCCGCCGAATCCAGCATGGTCAGTGTCAACGCCTTGATCTCGGTGGTATAACGCTTCTGTCCATCCTTGTCTTCCCACTCCCGGGTCTGGATAGGCCCTTCAATATAGACCTGGGATCCCTTCTTGAGATACTCCTGACAAATCTCGGCTGTACGGCCCCAGGCCACAACGCGATGCCATTCTGTTCGTTCCTGAAACTCCCCGTTCCGATCCTTGAATCGCTCATTTGTTGCGATATTCAGTGTCGCAACCGCGGTGTTGGACTGTGTGTATCTGACTTCGGGGTCCTGTCCCAGTCTCCCTATGATCATTGCCTTGTTGAGTGAACTCATGTTGACTCCTGCCCGTTTAACTTTTATTTCCTGTTTGTCATAGTATAAGAACCCGCTTCGAGCATTTCCTTACACTTTTACATCATTGGAATATTCTCCATCCGGATCCATATTCCCGGCTCCGGACACGAGTTCTTCCGGGTACTCCTATCGAAGTGCCTCTTCCAGTTCCAGAGAAGCATCACTGCCCTCATCACGATACTTGATAATCAATGCACAGGATACCGAAAGCCCCTGTTCGGCCGCCCAGCTGTTCCCTGCCGGCCGGCTGCCGGGAACGACAATGGCACCTTCAGGGATTGCAGCGCCTTTTCCAAGCTGCTTTTCCCGGACGCAGTCATATACGGGAACCGATTTTGACAAGACGACCCCCGGAGCAATCACGGCCCGCTTTTGAATCAGCACTCCTTCAACAAGTACTGCGCCGGCGCCGATAAAGCAGTCGTCCTCAACAATAACCGGATTGAGGCCAACTGGCTCCAGAACTCCTCCAATCTGGACACCCGCCGAGAGGTGGACCCGTTTCCCGATCTGGGCGCACGATCCCACCAGAGCGTGACTGTCGATCATGGTTCCCTCATCGACATAAGCTCCAGTGTTTACAAAAGCCGGTGGCATTACAATCACTCCCGGCGCAAGGTAAGAGCCCCTCCG
This sequence comes from Balneolaceae bacterium, assembly GCA_040905245.1. Classification (GTDB taxonomy): domain Bacteria; phylum Bacteroidota; class Rhodothermia; order Balneolales; family Balneolaceae; genus JBBDRX01. The sequence goes on from JBBDRX010000038.1 coordinate 35,360, forward strand.
AACCGAAGATCCCCCGGGTACCAGACGAACCTGGTTATCGGGTACAAACTCTCTCGGAACAAGGTTGTCCTTATCCACAAACCCCTTGTACGCTCCATCATAAGAGACATTTTTTCCTGCTTTAAACGCTTCCAGAATTGCCTTTTTCACATCCACATCGGCCCGCCATCCGTCTTCAGTCTTGCGGGCAGCGCGCAGGGATCCATCTTCCAGTTTGTCAAGTACCTCTTTCCATTCCATCATATTATCATTTCTATCATTATCGTTTCCTGTTATGCGATGCCACAGATATCCGGATGTGGGTTGTTAAGGAATAGACGATGAAGAGCTGTTTGCAAGATAATCACGCTACAGGCTCTGATACCACTTCCGAATGTCGCGATCCGCATTCAAAAGCGGCTCCATATCGGTCAGGTCTTCCCGTAACAGCGGCAGTCGCAAAGTAGCGGTCGAGATCCACCCCTTTTCCAGCAGAAGGGATTTTGCGGGAATCGGATTGGATGCGAAAAAAAGCGCCTCGGAGGCCCGTTCCCACAATCCCCGGAAGGATTCACTCTCGCCGGCCAGAGTCAGATCGACATATCTGGAAGTCTCTTCCGGCCAGACATTTGCTGCCACAGAAACCAGGCCGCTACAGCCAATCTCCGTGTAGATTGGCAGATGGGCGTCATCTCCACTGAACAGTTCAACTGTGGGAGCCGCCTTGCGAAACGCACGATATTCATCGGCACTTCCACTGGCCTCTTTCAGACTCCACATTCGTGAATGCGTGGCCAGATTTGCAACCACTCCCGGCGGAATTCTGACACCGGTACGGCTCGGGATATTATAAAGCATACACGGGTGGTCGGACTCGTCCAACAGTGCCTCGAACCAGGCCTGCATTCCGGCCGGGCCGGGCTTTGAATAGAGAGGAGCCACCAAAAGGAATGCATGAACATTGAGGCCGTTGCAGGCAGCGATCCAGCTGCGTTGTGACTCCAGGTTGAACCCTCCAACCCCAACCATCAGGGGAATATCCGACCCGAGTCCCGATACAAAACGGACAACAGAAAGCTTTTCTTCGTCCGGCAGAGCCAATCCCTCCCCTGTACTGCCAAGCAGGAGTACACCGTTACCGGCCTCCTCCTGTTTACCGACAAGTCGCTCCAGACTGTCATAGTCGATCTCTCCGTCCCTGTTCATAGGGGTGACAAGTGCCGTCCAGAGACGTGTCTCTTTCACATGTTTCATGAGTTGTTGAAAGCTAAATCGATAATGGATTCGAACGTATAGATACCGGGCATAACCGAGTCGTTCTCGATCAGAAATCGGGCGGCCCAAAGAGCCCCCTCGGCAAAAAGCGCACGGTCATGCGCCTCATGTTTCAGATAGATGGATTCATACGGTGTTTTTATATGCAGTGTATGAACACCACGAACATCCCCTTCACGACTGGACGAGATATGAACATTATCCCGGCCCAGCCACTCTTCCCACTTCAGAGCGGTACCACTCGGGGCATCCTTCTTGTGGACATGGTGAACTTCATGAATATGATACTCCGGATTTCGAAGAAACTCACTCCCCTGTCCTATCACTTCCAGGCACTTTCGGATAAGATTCATCCCGAGACTGAAATTGGCAGCCACAATCCATCGGGTTCCGCTTGCTTTCACACGCCTGGACAGATCCCCGGGAAAGGCATACCCGGTACTTCCCCAGGCAACCGGAATACCGGACTCTACAAGTGGTTCGATCAACTCTCCTGCCGCATCCCCGGGGACGAATACAATAGCCACATCGGCCTCTTTCAACGACGACGTTGTCGGTTTGTTCCTCTCGTCAAAGGAGAGCACCTGGTCCGACTCCGCCAGTCTGGCTACATGGCCACCGGTTTTCCCGGTACCGATCAATGCAATTTTCATGCGAGCACCTCACCTTTTTTGGTGATAAAGTGGTCGTGAAGACGCTGAACTACCTCTTTGGCCCGCTGCTCCTCTACCAGAAAACAGAGATTGTGACTGCTGGCCCCGTGGCAAACCAGCCGGATGTTGATCTCGTCCAGAAGCTGAAAAAGCTCACCGCTCACACCCGCCGTCCGATCGAGATGGTTACCGACAACCGCGATCAGCACCAGGCCGGTTTCCACCTGAACATCAGCAATCGCTTCCAGATCCTTCATCAGACCAGACGAAAGCCGTTGACGCAATCCCTCATGGTTTGTATCGATCGTCAGGGAGACACTCACTTCACTTGTCGTCACCAGATCCACGCTAATCTTGTGGTCTGCAAGAATCTGAAACAGCCGGGCAAGAAACCCGTGACGGTGAAGCATATCCAGGCTGTGTACCGTCAGAAGAGTCTGGTCCATCCGCAGGGAGATCGCTCGCGTAACCGGCAGGTTCTCCGATCGCTTTACGATCCAGGTACCGGGTTTCTCCGGGTGGATACTGGAACCCACATAAACGCGAATATTTTTCCGAATTGCAGGCTTGAGAGTGGCCGGGTGCAGTACCTTGGCACCGAACGTCGAGAGCTCCGCCGCTTCGTCAAACGTCAGTTCGGTAATCGGCCTGGCTTCCGGGACAATGCGGGGGTCTGTAGAGTATATCGCATCCACATCCGTCCAGATCTCCAGGACGTCCGCATCCAGTGCCTCAGCCAGAAGGGCAGCGGTAAAATCACTTCCACCCCGACCGAGTGTGGTTGTGGTTCCATTTCGGTCTGAACCAATAAAACCCTGGGTGACCATTCGTTTTTTACGGAGGTTGGGAGCAATCCGTTTCGCCGCTTCTTTTCGAATCTCGTCCAGGAGTGGTTCCGCGTTACCAAAGGTACTATCGGTCCGGATCACATCCCGGGAGTCGAGTAACTCTGCCTCCACACCGCTCCGTTGAAGAAGATCCGTAAAAATCGTGGTCGAAAGTTGTTCTCCAAAAGAGAGCAGGCGATCCTTGATTTTCAGTTCCGACCGATTTTCATCGTCGGCGACTTCCCGAAGCTCTTCCAGGATTTCACGAATACGCCGGGTCGTCTCTTCGGAACTTTCCAGCTCCTCCACGATCTTCAGGTGTTTCTCTTCAATCGTCTTGAGTATATCTTCCCGGTCGGAACGGCCGTGTATAGATGAGAGAGCAACCAGCAGGTTGGTTGTTCCGGAGGTAGCACTCAGAACCACAATCCGTTTGTCCGGGTCATTAGAAATTATTTTTGCACAACGTGTCATGGCTGCTGCATCGGCAACACTTGTGCCTCCAAACTTTGCTACTTTTATCAAATCTGGCATGTTTACGGGATCATTCTTTTTTCAGACAGGAAAGATACGAAAATGATGCGCTCTTGCAGAAGGAAAAATAGATCAAGGACCCTTTTGCCATCTTCCTGACCGATCACCCAGGCAGGATTCCACCCGGAACCCGGCAAACCTTTGTGATTCAGATCGAGGATTCCATTGCAACATACCCGATATTTTTTCGTAAGTTGTCAGTCTTGATTGCATCTGACCCGGCCCATTTCTAACCGGGCTGGAATCCCCGACAATTTTTACCCAACAAACGAAACAGGATACAGATTCATGCCCAGCGGAAAAAAGAGAAAACGTTCCAAGATCGCCAAGCACAAACGAAAAAAGAGACTTAGAAAGAACCGTCACAAGAAGAAGTAGCTCCGCCACTTCTCTGCAACAAACCGGTATAGCTGCCCGGATTACCAACCGGGCCGGCTATCCCTTCCCCTCTCTACGAGATCTCACGCAGCCGGCACGTTCACAGTGCTGTCTGTAATTCGAATTACCCGGTTGATTTTGAAGAGTAGATCCCGGATACGCTGTTCAATGTAGAGATGAACACCATTGAGACTGTGCAGGTCGGAAAGCTTGTACTGAAAATAGGAGATCAAATTGATTGCCGTCAGAAAACGGCCTTTTTCGTCTCCTTCGATTTCGATATGCCACCGGGTAATAATTTCGTCTGACGAGAGCAGCTCATTGACCTGACGACTGGCCTCCTCCATCCACCGGCTGGCAACATCGATGCGATAGTTGTTGTTCTCTCCGGATTGATCCGAATCCGGCTGACAGCGCTCTTCATCAAAATACCAGACCACTTCAATATCAAGTACCGGTTCCACCTTTGTCTCCAGCAGATGAGTGGATTTCAGAAGAGGATGTTTTTCGGTGCCGTCCAGCTGCTGGGCGATCCGGGTCTCACGAAACCGATCCCAGTCGAAATTAATAGAGACACCCCGGAGATATTCAGTAGAATCGGAGAGATCGATCCAGATCTCGAGTCCGGTTGCATTGATCTGTGTCTCTTCCCACAACTTGAACCGGCTGATCGTTATCTTACTTCTGTTGAGGGAAGATTTTATCTTGTTCACGACAGAGTGAAAAATCGGATATTGCATGAATCAACACAGCTTTCGATGAAACGTCCGCCAGGGGTGAACGCGTAACGGATTTATGAATAATTACTACGCACTAATATATCTAACCGAACATATCAATACAAAATTGAGAGGCTCCCGGTTTATTAACGGGGGATCCCCGCACAAAAATGTTTGGGAGGGTCATTTCGAACATAAAGACGAAGAAATTCGGCTTCTCCTCAGCACCACTCCCGGAGAGACGGCCCTCTTCACGGATCGTTACCGGCCTTTAAAAAAAAGAAATATGCAGAACTTCTTTGAACCTCTCTACGGGGCCCGTGTAACCGGTGCCGAACTGGCCGAAGGAGACCGTCTGCTCACCCTTTCCTTTAACCGGGAAGAACAGTTGCTGTTCCAGCTTTTCGGAAATCGGGCCAACCTTTTTATGACAGATGGCCAAACCATTCTGGAATCCTTCAAAAATCCAAAAAAGCGGGTTGGCACTCCGCCGCCTGAGCCAAGAAAACCTGCCCCCCCCGGACAGCCGGAACAGACAGAGAATTCCGAAAAACTGCTGCTCCACTTCGACCAAAAGCTTCCGAGGCACCTGATCCGACCACTCGTCGAGCAGTTTGACCTGGACAGTATCCCTCCCGGCAATAGGCGAGCCGAGAGGGCGGAAGAGATTGTCAAATCCGTAGTCAATGCCATGATGACCTGCCCCGAATTTCGGATACTTGCAAATGGGCATCTCTGTTTGATCCCGACCCGGCTTCTCCCTCTCGAAAACAGTGCCACGTTCGACTCAGTCAATGAAGCGATACGGCACGGTTACTACGAGGCATCAGCGCTTCGCCGCTATTCGCAACAACTCAAAGAGTATCAGGAATCGATTCATCAATCGATCCGGCGTGGGGAGAAAGCCCTCAAACAACTCGAAAGTGCAGACAAGGCACTCAGAAGAGCAGAAACCCATGAGCAGTACGGACACCTTCTGATGGCAGCGGCACACAGGGAGGTGGATCCGGGGACCCAATCTATTGAACTGGAGAACTTTTATGACGAAAACCGGCCGGTAATTATCCAGCTCAAACCCTCGAAGGACATTGCAGAGAATGCCAGGGACTACTACAACCGGGCCGCCAAGGCAAAGAGACGGGTGCAGCAGGCAGAAACCCGTCGGAAGGAGTTGACCCGGCAACTGCAGGAGCTCGAAGAGCTCCGGAAAAGCCTCCAATCCACAACCGATCTGCATCAGCTCCGGGAGTGGGAGAAGAAACAGAATTCAGCACTGGAGAGGCACCGGCTTCTTCCCGGTTCAACCCGACAATCTTCTTCACCCTGGAAAACGACCCATATCCTCGATTTTGAGGTACGGATCGGAAAAAATGCCAAAAGCAATGACAAACTGACGCGGACTGCACACAAGGAAGACATCTGGCTTCACGCCAGGGGTACATCAGGGTCCCACGTGGTTATCCGCATGGAAAACCAGACAGACTACCCTCCCGAAAACGTTCTCTACCGGGCCGCAGGATATGCAGCGTGGCACTCCAAATTACGGGGTTCTGCACTGGTCCCTGTCATCTCTACCAAACGAAAGTATATAACCAAACCCAAAGGAGCTCCGGCCGGAACCGTTCGCGTCTCTCGTGAAGAAGTACTGATGGTTGAACCGGTAGAGCCGACAGAATAAAAACCACTATGGATGCAAAACCAATATTTCTTTGCGGAATGATGGGTTCCGGAAAATCTACTGTCGGACGTCTGCTGGCACAACGCCTGAAACGACGGCATGTAGACCTGGACAGTAAAATCGAGGTACGGGAGAAGATGTCCATTCCGGATATCTTTCGATTGCATGGAGAAGCCGCATTCCGAAAGATGGAACGGACGCTTCTGAACGAAGCCTCCGGATGGAAAAATACGGTAATCTCACTTGGGGGTGGATCGATTCAGACCCGGGAGGCCGTTGAACTTGTCAAAGAGTCCGGGCTGCTTATTTTTTTAGATGCTCCACTATCCGTACTTTTGGAACGCCTGGAGAGAGATTCCAGCCGTCCTCTGCTTCATGCGGAGACCGATGAGAGCCTTCGCAGCCGAATTGAAGAACTTCTTGAGCATCGCAACCCCTACTATCTCCAATCTCATATCGTAATTCCGACCGGTCAGCTCTCTCCTGAATCGGTTACAGACACTCTTATTGAAAAGATCGAATCCCATGAAAGCTGACTTTACCGTACAGGCTCCATCCCGAAGCTATCCTGTTTTTGTCCGAGACGGATTGCCGGACGACGGATTCCGACAGCATCTGCGCTCACTGGATGCCGGCACACCTTTTTTGATCATTGACCAGCAGGCCGAGAAATATTACGGAGAAGCACTTCGGAATCTCATCTATAGCCGGAACGACCGCTCGCGAACCCGTGTAATCCCCTCGGGCGAAGCAAGCAAATCGTTCGACGAATGGAAAAAAACCACCGACTTTCTTCTGGAAAACGGAGCTCGGAGAAATACCCCTGTCCTTGCCGTCGGGGGTGGAGTGACAGGCGATCTGGCCGGATTCGCCGCAGCTGCAACCATGAGAGGGCTCCCACTCATTCACATTCCCACAACCCTTCTGGCAATGGTAGACAGCTCCATCGGCGGAAAAACAGGAATTAACCATGCTGTCGGGAAAAACCTGGTTGGAAGTTTCTATCAGCCACTGGCTATTTTTATTCATACCGGGTTTCTCTCGACGCTTCCGGGCAATGAATGGACCAACGGACTGAGTGAGATCCTTAAATACGCAGCCATCCGACGGCCCGCTATTTTCCGTACCTGCCGGGAACTGTTTCTCGAAGAGCGAGTACCACACAGTGACCCGAAACTCGTGGAACTGATCCGGACTTGTGCGAAAATCAAAGCCGACGTGGTTGCAGCAGACGAACGCGAGAGTAAACTTCGCATGATTCTCAATTTCGGACACACGTTTGCACACTCTCTTGAAAACCTGGGGGGATATCAGAATATCACGCACGGAGAGGCGGTCTTCATCGGTATGCTCGCGGCAACACACCTCTCCAACACCCTTTCCGCTTCCATTGACCCGGAAGAATTGATCCTCTTTCGATCACTTTACAGCATCGACCCGGAGGTGGCAAAATGGAGTGTGACAGATTTGATCCGGGGGATGTACCAGGATAAAAAACGATCTTCCGACCGGCTGAAAGTAGTCCTGCTGCAAGAATGGGGAACGCCCTACGTTACAGAAGTGGAAGATACCGCTCCGGTCGAATCGGCCTGGAAGTACGCCCTGAAACACTTTCAATTCCCCGGTTAATCGATACACGACCGAACAGAGAGGGACAACGGAACCTTTGATCCTACGCTGGCTACATATCATCTGGAAGTTTCTGCTCAGAACGATCACCTCCGTACTGATCGTCACGGTTGCGGCCACCCTTCTTCTCTTTGCCCTGCTTCAGCTTCCTGACAGCAAGGGATGGCTTTCAGACAAGATTGAACAACAGTTCAATCAGACCTACCGTGGAACCCTCGAAATCGGTGAAGTTACCGGACTGATCCCTTTTCACATAGGTTTGACGGATGTTCACATCCGGAGCAATCCCGAAGACCCGATATCGGTTCTTTCTGCAGACCGAATCACTGCAAACGTGCGGGTTTGGAGCCTTCTTCAGCGCACAGTGGACATCCACTCCCTTGAGCTGGATAACCCGACACTGAGACTATCAACCGACCAGGAAGGACAACCTGTCCTTCGGCGTACACTTGAAAAGAGAGACCCGGCAGCTGAAAATAAACAAACCGGTCGCCCCGGCACCCTTTTTGAACTGATGGCCCCAGCCATCACAATCCGGAACGGCCATATAGAGAGCGCTGCCGGACCAAAAACAGCGGGGAGCCTCTCCCCCCTCCTGCCACTTCGGGAGGTTGATGCTTCTGTCTACCTTGAACTCTCATCTACCGAACGATTTCTGGACATCTCATACATTACAGGAACCTCTTCCGATGAACGTCTGGGCTCCTTTTTTATCGCCGGACAGCTCTTCAGTGACAACGAATTCCTGGAACTGAACGGATTTCAGGTTCGCACTCCGTCTTCTCAACTCAATTTTACAGCAGAAGCCACGCCGGTCGACCTATTCGGGCAGAACTTTGAAAAACAGTTGCGAGAAGCCGACTTCCGGTTCGATCTGAACGAGAGCTGGATTGAGGGAGATGCCATTGCTAACCTTGTCGAAGAGTGGCCATTCCCCGAAAGCATGGTTCGGATGGAACTTTTGCTGGAGGGAAGCCTCGAAACCCTTTACCTCGACCGCTTTATCGGTTCTGTCGGAAACAGCTCACTGCTGATGACCGGACAATTTAATCAGCTGGACAGCTCCGATTTCAACTGGGAAGCAAGACTCGAAAATCTGCTTCTCCACAGGTCAGAGCTGGAACAGCTGTTTCGTGAGGATCCGAATGTCAATTCGCGCACCGACTACTTTTCCGAGAGCCGTTTCTACGGGCAGGTGGGTGGTACACCGGACCAGTTGAATGGTTCACTCGAAATCAACACCGTTTCCGGAGATTTCCAGCTGGATGGATCTCTGCAATTCAGAGAACCATTTCAGTACGAGGCGGATGCTGTACTGGACTCACTGGACATCTCTCCTCTCTTCCCGGGTTATCTGGAGCAGAGCCTGCTCGACGGTCGTATTTCACTGCGTGGTGAGGGTGCAGGAGTCGAAGAGAGCCAGGGGCGGATTAACATCTCGCTAAACAGAGGCGAATTGAACCGGATTCACTTCAATCAGGGAACTGTGGAAGCTGAATGGGCCGATCAGCGCCTGGAACATCAATTGTTCATCGGAGATGAACGAACTTCCTTTCGATCCACAGGGTCGGTCGGAAAACGTAACGACGAGTGGTCACTGGATCTGGAGGGAGAGGCCCAAAACCTTGACCTGAAGGCCCTCTATCCCGATCTGCCGCGGTCGGTTGAATCCCTCAGTATGGATTACCGGACTCGAGTTCAATGGAGTTCGCCGGACGATCTCGCCGGACAACTCAGTGTGGAAATAGAGCAGCTGGTCATGCAGCCGGATACTCTGCAAAATCACCAGTTTTACATCGACATCAACCGGCCGGACGAGACGAGTGGTTCACGCCAGCTTCGTTTGACAAGTACCTTCATGGACGCCGAAATGGAGGGCGATATATACCCTGTAAACCTCCGAAATCTATACCGGCACTGGCATTTCTATGTTGACCGCCATATTCAGGAAGACCTGCTGTTTTCACCGTCCGATGAATCGGACGAGACCGCGACCGCCGACCCGGCAGAACTCACACTTTCCCTGGAGCTGAAAGAGTTCTCTCTACTTCGACACTATATTCCCTCCCTTCCGGATCTGAGAAGCAACAGCTCCATCCGGCTGAACCTGAAGGGAAGTGCAGAGGAACTTCTGCTGACCGGTTCACTTCATGACAACGGGCTGGAAGCAGGGCCTTTTTTTGCCGAAACGATTGCTGCAGACCTGACGGCGAACTTCAGATACGACGACCACCTGCATGAGAACTCGACCTTTGATCTGCAGATTCGTTCCACAGAGTACGGGTGGAATAACCTGCTCTTTCACGAGGGGTTTCTGAACAGCTCTCTTGAAAATGACCAGTTGATGTTGAGTCACAACACAAGAAACCACGAGAACGATTTCGAATTGGACATGACTCTCATCTCTCACCTCCAGCCGACAGAGATCAGAATAGAACTGAGA
>JBBDRX010000039.1:0-45189 GCA_040905245.1 Balneolaceae bacterium
TTCGCCAGGAAGAGCTGGAACGGACCCGTGATCGCTTTCTGAACTCCCTGGTCTTTGAATATGAAAGCCGCCAAAGTGTTCTGCGAGAGCGGATGAGATTTGATTATGCCGGCATGCCGGCCGACAGTTTCGAACGGTATGTCGAGGAGGTTCGGGAAGTAACGACCGAAGACATTCACCGGGTGGCCCGGGAGTATCTTCATCCCAACCGGATCCGGGTGCTTATTGTTGGAAACGGGGCCGGAATCGGAGACCAGTTGAGTCGGTTCGGGCAGGTTCAGCCCGTGGATATCACCATTCCCGAACGATAGCCGGAGCGGATGGTGTTGTATGTCGGTATGTATATGTGAAACACTAATTTCTTGCGTGAAGAGGCGATGGTTATGGGGAAAACGAACGAGAAAGGGTCCGGTACCGGTAAAAAAATTGTTCATGTCTATCAGGATGGAAGCACATACCGTACCGTTCTTACCGCAGGCAACCATGAGCTGACGGCCGATGAACCTGAGCGAGCCGGTGGAAAGGATATGGGCCCGGATCCGTACGACTATCTGTTGATGTCCCTGGGTTCGTGCACAGTAATTACACTCCGGATGTATGCAGAACGCAAGGGATGGCCGGTGGAGGAGATCTATATGGAACTGCGCCATTTCAGGGATCACGCCGAGGATTGTGTGGACTGCGACGACCCGTCGTTGAAGATCGATAAAATAGAGAAGGAGCTGGTGGTCAAAGGAGATCTGGACCAGGATCAGGTCGATCGCCTTTTGGAGATTTCGAACAAGTGTCCGGTTTATCGAACACTGACCGGTGAACTGGAGATCTCTTCCACAATCGAGAAGCGGTAAGTCTCAGGCGGGTGGTGATAGTTGTTGCAAAAGGGTTACCAACTCATCGACCCGTTGGACGGGAGCCTCGCACTGAAAATGGTGGCAGATCCACGCTGCCGGAGTGGCTGTTACCTGAAAGGCCTCGGTGTAGGGAGCGATGGTTGCGAGATTTTCTGCTGTGTCAGGAGTCTTGAAAATAAGAACGCAGGGAACCTTGCACTCTCTTCGCACTGCCCGGATGAGCTCCCTGGCCGCCGGATTTTCCTGCTCGCCGGTAATAATGATCTCTGCCGACGGTGTTGTCGCCCGAATCAGGGCTTCCAGTGCGTGAGGCGAGTATTCCGGTGCCTGTCCGAGAGGCCCGGCAAAGGTCCGGAAGACCTCTTCTGCTGTCGACTCCAGCGTGGTGTCCCCTGTGAGCCGGCTCAATCGAAGCAGATTCATGGCGGCCGAGGAGTTGCATGAAGGAATTACGTTATCCTGAATCGGTTTTTGACGCCCCAGCAGCTCTTCTGTTTCGGGGCTTGTGAAGTAGAATCCACCCTGTTTGGTATCCCGGAAAAGGGAGAGAAAGGTCCGGTTCAGTTCGATGGCAAATTTCAACCGGGCTGGATTGAAGGTGGCTTCATAAAGATCGATGGCGGCCCGGATCAGACATGTGTAGTCGTCAGCCATACCGACGATTCCGGCGCCCTGGTCACGATATCGGTGAAACAGTATACCATCGTCCCGCACCAGTTTTCGTTTTACAAACGAGAAAGCTCTCTCGGCGGCATTTGTCAGAGATGGTTCGTCAAGTGTAGCTCCTGCTCTTGCCAGCGCTGAAATCATCAATCCGTTCCAGTCCGTGAGAATTTTGTCGTCTAGAAATGGGGGAGTCCTCTGCCGCCGTCGTTGCAAGAGCTGTTTCCGGATTTCGTCGATCTTGCGAATGAAGGAGTCCACCTCAACTCCCTGGCGTACAGCTTCTTCGGCAGGGAGTCTTGCAAGGTGTGGGATATTGGCCCCGGTTAACCGGCCGGTGGCTTCGTCCCGTATGTTCCCGGCTGGTTCAATCCGGAAGAGACTGCAGAAAAGATTTGCTTCCCGGGAAGAGAGAACCGATCGGATTTCGGCTTCTTCCCAGACGTAATAGGCCCCCTCTTCCCCATCACTGTCTGCATCTTCTCCTGAACAAAAACCTCCCTCATCTGATGCCAGGCGCTCCTCTGCATACTTTGCGATCTCGAGTACAGTCCGGCGGAACAGAGGAGAACCGGTGGCCAGATATCCGTCCATACAGGCGTGGATCAGCAGAGCCTGGTCGTACAGCATCTTTTCGAAGTGAGGCAGATGCCACTCCCGGTCGGTTGAGTATCGGTGAAAGCCGCCTCCGACCTGATCCCACAAGCCACCTGTTCGCATCTTCTCGAGCGTTAACCGGGCCATCCCGATGGCTTCCGTATTCTGAAAGCTGAGCCCGTACCGGATCAGAAAAGAGAGGGTGGCAGGGGAGGGGAACTTCGGGGCTGAACCGAATCCGCCATGCAGGGGATCGAAATCTTTTTTCAGGGTGTGGAATGCAGATTCCAGGTCGGGTGTTGAAGGAGGGTTACCCGGTTCAATCCGGAGGCTTCTGTTATAACCGCTACGAATGGCTTCTGCCGATCGGCGGATCTTCTCACGCTCCTGATTCCATGCAGTTTCGATTCGGGGAATCAACTCCATCATACCGAGCTGTTTGAACCGGTTGCTTTTCGGAATATAGGTGCCGGCGAAAAAGGGATCCTTGTCGGGTGTCAGGATCAACGTCAATGGCCATCCTCCGTGTCCTGTCAGCAGTTGACAGACCCGCATATAGGTATTGTCGATATCCGGCCTCTCTTCACGATCGACCTTGATGTTGATAAATGCGCGGTTCATCAGGCGGGCAACTTCCTGATCCTCGAACGACTCGTGTGCCATGACGTGACACCAGTGGCATGTGGCGTATCCGATCGAGAGAAAAACCGGCTTGTCCTCTTTTTGTGCCCGTTCGAACGCCTCTTCGCCCCAGGGATACCACTCCACCGGGTTCTCCGCATGCTGAAGAAGATAGGGGCTTTTTTCTCTGTGAAGCCGGTTCATTTTCCATCTCTTTTCGGGCTGAACCTTGCTGTGTAGTCCACGACATAGCGTTGGTACGAGCTGCTGAAAAGCTCGGACGTGATCATAAAATCGGCCGACGATCGGGAGCAGGCCACAGGAATATTATAGACAACGGCGATTCGAAGAAGTGCCTTGACATCTACATCATGCGGCTGCGCCTGCAGGGGGTCCCAGAAAAATATCAGGATATCAATTCTGCTTTCGGCAATGGCAGCACCGGTCTGAAGGTCTCCACCCACCGGGCCACTTTTGAACTGCTGAATGGAAAGACCGGTCTGTTCCTGAATCATGCCTCCGGTGGTGCCGGTACCGAATAGTTCATGGTGTTTGAGGATGGTTTTATTGGACCCTGCCCAGTCGATCAGATCTTTTTTTCGATAGTCGTGTGCAACCAGGGCGATACGTTTTTTCGGCTGCATCACAACGGTATGGTCTGCAATGGATGGATCTACTTGTTTTGTCATAACTACAGGTATGGTCCTGTTACGGAATCGTTCGTGGATGTACCGGCTTCGGAAACCGGTGGAGATTGGTTATAATAAACAGAATGTGAGTGTAAAAAGACAGGCGTCAGGCAGGATCTATGACGGCCTGTACATAATTGCAGTATTTAAGGCCGGCTGCAATTTCAGATCTCTGTGCGGACGGAAGGTCATACGTTATACGGGGAGAAATCTTCGGAAGATCCATTTGGACTTTTTCGATCCATTTTCCAGTCTTAAGCCAGATAAACGGGTTGTCAATCGCTGAACAGAGTGCAAAGTAAACGGGGTTGGAAGCGAGATTCGACCGAATCTCAATTTCGGTTTCCAGACTTTTGAAAGCTTCCTCTGGAAGTTGCTGGTAACTCAGGCTGAGTTGAGAAGCGTAGCTTTTCAGAAGCGATTTTGTTTGAGGGGGGGCGTCGGTGGAGGCCTGCATCCCATTGATTCCCGGCCCATATGTTTGCTGAAGACGAGCCACTGCAACCAGACGGGATTCGTCGAGGCTTGGAAAACTCTGAATCTGCAGAATTCGTCCAGATCCGGTGAGTTCACCCTCAAGGGCCTGCAGCACCCGGCCTGTCTGTATGACCCCATTCCGGTATGCTTCAGGATCATCGGTATAGTCCGGTGTTACCATCATTTCCAGCGTGTTTCCGGAGAAGCGGTAGTTCCAGAGCTGGCCGGTGGAATGGATCTGCTGCTGCGCCACATCGTATATGAGCTCTCGTAACATATCAGTTCTCGTTAATCGTCTGAATCGACCTTCCGCCTTCTGCGAGGATATCGAAATGAACGGTGAGTTCGTCTTGTGCTTTTATAAAACCGATCAAGGCGTTGGGGGGGATAATATTATAGTCTGTCATCAGGATCTGGTTGCTGCCCTTTACCCGAACCACTCCAGCTCCGCAGAGCCGTCCTTCGGCTTCAAACGATATCTCGCGCTGAGTACCGGCGACGGTCAGAAGGCCCCGGACCCGAAGGCGCAGGGGCGTATCCATCCGTATCTCCTCTGTCAGAAGGTCCGTCTGGAGATATTCAAATCGGATAGAGCTGTGCTTGTCTCCCTGAAGTGCCTCGTACAGATCACGGTTCATCCGGTTTCGTCCACAATTGAGCGTTTCTACCGGGATCTCTATGTTCAGGGAAAGCGGTGAGTCTGTTTCGGATTCTTCTAAACGGGGTTTGTACCATGCCTCTCCCAGAAATTCACCTGCCACACAGGTAAAGGAATCGACATTGGACCGTCCTTCAATCCAGATCCGACTCTCTTCCAGCGGGGTAATGTGCTCTTTTGGGTGATTGATATCGCCCAGAATGCTGAAAAGAAGCGGGATAAACAGTACCGTCAGCTTTGTGTTGAGTCGGTTCATCTGATTGAGAAACGGTTATCAGTTAAATTGAATAGTATAGTTAACTGTGAGTTCATCGACGGCCCGGATTGCTCACAGCATCGCTGTCGGAGGTTCGATATCGAAATCCGTCATTTTCAATGGCTGGCTGCCAATGAACTGTATTCCACCGTTATCGACCTGTTCTGCAGTGACGTTCATGATCGTCGTATGAGCCTTACCGGCGGCAGTGACAACTCCTTCTGCACGGATGGTGGCCCCGTTGCCTGCCGGCTCGACGGAGATGATTCGCTGAAGCTCAAATGTGATGACGGGTTGGTCGTCTTCCTTCAGGTATTTGTGATTGCTTGTCGTATCATGGTGTGTCGGGATGTTTTTCCAGACAACCTGAAACCAATATCTCGATCATTCTCCGGTCCGAATGCCGGACCGTGCCTGTATTGACTATCGGGAGTTTCCCCATGGGGTGTCAGGGCTCCCCCTACATGGTGAAGTGAAAGCGAAATCTTTATAAGGGCTGCGATCGGAAGGACAGTGATGCTACGCGTGACAATTCTGTTATAGAGGCTTACAGAGTCCAGTCAGGCAACCCGATTGGTCGGTACGATGAGCAAACTGGCTGACCAGTCAAAGACTGCAGACCTCAGGAGTCCGGTCAGGGTTCCGGTCGCTCGGTAAGTGGTAGCTACATGGAACTGCGCTCAATCCACTGGACAGCTCTTCGAAGCAGGTCATTGGCGCTTTTCAGATCCATTTTCTCTTTGATTCGGGCCCGGTAAGACTCAACTGTCTTGACTGATACGTGCAGCTTTTTTGCAATATCGCTTGTTGAGTGTCCCATGCCGGTAAGCTCAAATACCTCCAGCTCCCGGTCGCTCAGAATCTGTAGTGGGTCGTCGGACTGGCTTTTTTTGTTTCCTGCCAGTTTCATGATGATGCTGCTGCCAATTTCGCTACTCACATAGAGATTGCCGGTAGCAATTCGTCGTACGGCTGTGACCAACGTGTCTCCGGCTTCCAGTTTCATCAAATATCCTTTTGCTCCTGCACGGATTGCACGTTCTGCATAGAGCTCTTCGTCATGCCTGGAGACGACCAGGATCTTCAGGTCCGGCAGGTGGTTCAGCAAATTTTTAATCAGCTCCAATCCGTTCATGCCAGGCAGCGAAATATCGATGACGGCAAGGTCAGGTTTTAGCTTCGAAATTTTCTGGAGTCCCTCCTCTGCAGATTCCGACTGTCCGATCACGTCAAAATCCAGTTCCGCATCCAGGGTCATGGCCATACCCTTTCGCATAAGAGGGTGGTCATCTACGATATAGATCGTCTGTTTTTTTAACATAATCAGATTGATGTCTGTTCGGCTGCGGGTTCTCCCGGATTCGGAATTGTACAGGTAAGCGATGCTCCACCACCGGAGGACCCGGTAATATCGAGTGTGGCGCCGATCAGTCCGGCGCGGAACTGCATGGTGCGGACCCCGAGCCCGCCTTTTTGGTCCCAGTTCTCCGAAAACCCGTCTCCATTGTCATCGATTCGAAGTCGGGAGTGAGGCTCTGATCCGGTCAGGCGCACATCCACATGTGTGGCGTTCCCATGCTTGACAGCATTGCTGATCGCCTCCTGGGCAATTCTGTAGAGATGAGTTACATGTGTTGAATCATCGAAGACAGGTTTGCCTGTGGCCTGGAATGCGCACTTGATCCGGAAAAGCTTTTCAGCATGGGATGCCAGGCGCTCCAGGGCGGTTACAAGGCCTTCGCTGTCGAACTCGACAGGTACAAGACCTCGTGCCAATTCTCTGGCTTGTTGATCGGCCTCCTGGATCAGTGTTGTGATCTCCCGGGCCTGGGAGGCCAGTTCATGTTCTTCACTCTCAAGCTTGCCGGCCAGGTTTCTGCTCATTAGTCCAATTCCCGTCAACATTTGTCCAAGTCCGTCGTGCAGATCCTGTCCAATGCGTCGCCGTTCGTGTTCGCTGGTTCGCAAAATTTCCTGTTCCAGTCTCCGCTGCTCGGAGATATCACGTACAATACCGGTGAAAATTCGCTGGTTCCTGAGCTTTACTTCACTTACGGCAAGGTACATTGGAAAGGTACTCCCGTCTTTACGTCTCCCGGTCACTTCTCTGCCGATGCCGATAATTTTCCGTCTCCCGGTTGTAAGATAGTTGTGAATGTATCCGTCATGCTCCCCTTTATACGGCTCGGGCATGAGTATATGTACATTTTTTCCGATCACTTCGGAGTCCCGGTATTGAAACAGCTTCTCTGCAGCTTCGTTGAACGTACGAATAAGTCCCCGCTCATTGATGGTGATGATGGCGTCGACTGTGGTTTCGACAATACTGCGGTATCGTGCCTCACTTTCGCGCAGCTTCTGCTCCATAATACTGCGTGTTGTTTTGTCCTGGGCAAGTTTTTCGGCAAATGCCAGACGGACATCGAGTCGCTGTTCGTCATAGAGAGATTCCACAATGCACTGGTCAATTCCGGCATCGAGAACCTCATTGAACCGTCCGATCGTTTTTCGGTTGAGGATGGCGATCTGGGCCAGACTGTCGGACTTGTCGAGTGCTCGAATCTGCCGGCTCATATCGATCGCATCCTGTGTAACTTCAAAGAAGATGACCAGTGCATAGTTTCCATTCAGAACCTCCTCGGGCTTCATGGATTCCGGTGTGGCCGATGTAATATTGTGTCGGCGAAGCTTTAATGCTTCTTCAAGTATCTGAAGGGATTCGTCTTCAGATCCAATGAGTAGTGTGTTCATCTTCCGGGTCGGGTTCTGTGTATCATGAGGTCGCAGCCGGAATCATCTGGCTGGGGTTCTGATTTCTGTTGTTTGACAACGCTTTTGATTCGTGATTTGAAAAGCGGAATCGTATCTTCCACCCAGTGTAAAAAGTACAGAATCAGAACATAAAGTAAAGGAGTTTATGGCCGTAGAACGAACCCTCACTATTTTGAAACCGGACTGTGTACGGAAAAACCTGATTGGAGAAGTAACCCGACGTATTCAGGAGGCGGGGTTTACTATTGTTGCGATAAAGATGACTCGTCTGACAGAAGCGACAGCTGGCGGATTTTATGCTGTTCATCGTGAGCGGCCTTTTTTTGAGGAGCTTGTTCAGTTTATGAGCGGTGGGCCGTGTGTTCCCATGATTCTGGAGAAGGAAAATGCGGTGGCCGATTTTCGTAAGCTGATCGGCGCTACAAACCCTGAGGAAGCAGAAGAAGGAACGATTCGGGCAGACTTTGCCGACAGCATTGGAGAGAATATCGTTCACGGTTCAGACTCTGTTGAGAATGGCCTGCTGGAAGCAGCCTACTTTTTCAGTGAGTCGGAGGTGGTTGCTGCCAAAAGCAGTTGATGGCACTTGCCGGGGATTGTGCCCGCCCCCATTCATCCCTGGCCTTTTGCCAGCTCTGTTCGAGCCTCTTTCCATTCGAGTTCGAGAGGGTTCTCCGGGTTCAACCCGTCCGGTTTTCGTATCCATTTCCCCTGCTGCCAGACCCGGACATATCCCATGTCGAGCGGGCGGTTCGGATTTCGGGTTTCCAGCCGGTGTCTTAGATCCAGAAACTGTTCACGTTTTTTCGGAATCAATCGATTCATTTGATGTGAAAGGCGGTTCCCGAGTTGAGAAATCTGTTCTCGCCTGGAAGGAATGGCCCGTACAAGCGCTGTCTGCAGATTGTCTTCAAGATGCTGGAGCCATCCGTTTCTGTTTTGAATCTTCTGTCGGACAACGAGCAGGGCGTGGGACTGGCCCAGACGAGTCAGTTGCTGCCGGGCACGGTACAGCTTCTCGTTCAGGAGGCCGACTAATTTGTTTGCGTGGTCATCCACCTGGAATTTTGTGTCCGTAATGTCGGGTGTGGCCAGAAGAGCTGCCTGAGTGGGGGTGGCTGCCCGTATGTCTGCTGTGAAGTCACTGATGCTGAAGTCAACTTCATGACCGACGGCACTGATGACCGGTATCGGAGAATCATGGATGGCCCGGGCAACAGACTCTTCATTGAATGGCCAGAGGTCTTCCAGGGAGCCACCGCCTCTTCCAATGATTAGCAGGTCGGTGGAAGGTTCCCGGCTGAAATAGCGAAGGCCGGCTGTCAATTCAGCAGCGGCACGGGTGCCCTGAACGGAAGCGTGATACAGGTAGATCGTGGCCATGGGCCATCGCCGCTCAAGGGTCGAGACAATATCATGAAAAGCGGCTCCGGCCGCAGAGGTTATGACTCCAATACGTCGTGGAAAAGGGGGCAGACTCTTTTTCTGTTTTGGATCAAAAAGACCTTCTGCTTTCAGTTTCTTTTTGAGTTCCTCGAAGGCCTGTTGAAGACGCCCGATGCCAGCCTGTTGAACAGATGATACGATGAGCTGATACTTTCCGTACGGAGCATAGACTTGCACGGATCCCCCGAGAATTACCTGCTGGCCATCCTGGAGTTGGATATCGAGACGGTCTGCTGTACGGCTCCAGACGACACAGGGCATCTGGGCCCGGCTGTCCTTCACAGTGAAGTAGTAGTGCCCGTTGCGACTGCGGGAGATGTTGCTTAACTCCCCTTCGACCAGGATATCGGAAAATCGGGGTTCCAGCATCTGTTTGATCTGGTCGGTCAGTTGTGATACCGAGGGGACCGTCGCAGAGGGTTCTGTGGGTGGTAGCTCCATACCTGGTGCGGGTTCTGATTGAAATTGTCGGCAGATTTAACCGGAATCTACAGAAAAATCGAATTTGACAGCGAATCCATCTATATTTGCAGGCAAAAAGTAAGAGGATCCCTGATGAATCCCACACCCGACCTTCTGATCAAGGATGTGAAGCCGACTGATGTAAAAACCCAGGCTAAAAAGGCTCTGGATATCCGAATTCGAAATGGAAAAATTGTCGAAATGGGAGAGAACCTGGAGTTTCGGGAGGGAGAAGAGCAGTTGTTTAACGGAGAGGGATCGCGAGTGAGTCCCGGCTGGATGGATATGCATGTGCATTTTCGCGAGCCCGGTCAGGAACACAAAGAGACGATTCAAACCGGCGCGGATGCTGCTGCATTCGGTGGTTTTACGGATGTGGCCTGCATGCCTAATACCAATCCTCCCGTTCACAGCCGGGACGTTGTGGAATATATTCAGAAGAAGGCCGATAAACTGGCGGTTGGAGTATATCCGATCGGTGCGGTAACCATGGACCGGAAGGGGAAAGCACTGGCAGAGATGGCCGATATGAGGGAAGGCGGAGCGGTTGCTTTCAGTGATGACGGTGATCCGGTCTACGACTCCCAGGTGATGCGTGTAGCGCTGGAGTACTCTTCCATGCTGGGTGTTCCAATTATTAACCACGAGGAGGATCTTCTCCTTTCACGTCCCGGACATATGCATGAAGGAGAGGTCTCGACTCGTCTGGGGCTCGAGGGAACGCCATCGGTCGCTGAAGAGGTGATGATTGCACGGGATCTTCTTCTGGCAGGACTTACGGGCGGCCATGTGCACGTAGCTCATATCAGCACCCGCCAGGGGGTAGAACTGGTTCGCCGGGCCAAAGCTGACGGGGTTCATGTAACGACCGAGGTGTGCCCTCACCACTTCTGTCTGACCGACGAAGAGGTGGAGCGCAGAGAGTTTGACACACGTGTGAAAATGCATCCTCCCCTTCGTACCAGCGACGATGTGAAAGCTATAATGGAAGGGCTGAAGGATGGAACCATTGATGTAATCTGTACGGATCACGCTCCCCATTCGATCGAGGAGAAGGAGGTCGAATTTATCTATGCTCCCAATGGGATTATTGGTCTGGAAACCGCCTGGAGTATTACGGTTATGTCGCTTCTGGAGTCAGGGGCGCTCACTCTTGGCGCCCTGATCGAAAAGTTGGCTGTCCGGCCCAGAGAGATTCTGAGATTGCCAGTACCCGAACTTACGGTCGGTGCCGAAGCCAACCTGACCTTTTTCAATACCGATGAGAAGTGGAAATTTACTCGGGCAGAGGTTCGTTCCCGTTCCAAAAAT
Source organism: Balneolaceae bacterium (assembly GCA_040905245.1). Taxonomy (GTDB): domain Bacteria; phylum Bacteroidota; class Rhodothermia; order Balneolales; family Balneolaceae; genus JBBDRX01. Next base: position 10,804 of record JBBDRX010000039.1, read on the forward strand.
TCACCCTGGATCGATGAAATATTGACTGGCCGGGCTATTGCGATCTATAACCGAAGCCGACTGGTTCGCAACCAGTTGAAAGGCTGACGGATGATCACCGGACGTTGACTTATGAGACTGAAACCGACAGGTTTGGCAATTCTCCTGCTGCTGCAGTTCGGCTCTACGATTCTGCTGGCACAGGCCGGAGAGCAAGTTGTTGTGCCTGAACCTATTGAGTTCGGGGAGATATCCGACTCCCTGTTTATTGAAGAAGCAGCGCATTCTCATCCATTTGAATATCTGAATCGGCAGATACGGATCGGTTTCCGTGAATCCGGCGGGCGCATTGAAGCTGTCCTGGAGCACCACTATCGGGTTCGGGTTGTATCGGACGATCCGGTTCATCAGGCAGAGGTCTCGCTCGTTACAATCCCTTACCATCACCTGGATGAAGTTGAACGAATTGAAGATGTGGAAGGAGTAACCTACCATCCCGACGGACGGCGTTTTTTCCTGGAAGAGGATGAAATGACGACGGCCGATCTGGACAGTCGCTACCGAACTGTGGAATTCCTGCTCCCGAACGTGGTGAAGGGGTCGATTCTGGAGTATCGTTATACTATTGGCCGACGTTATATCGAAGAACTGCCGGATATATTTCTCTCGCAACAAGTTCCAACACGTCTGTTTCACCTGATCCTGCATAATGAACCTTTTCTAAGATACCGGGCAGTCGAGTCAGGAGATCCGTTTACACTTGAGTATCATGAAGAGAGAATCGATACCAGCCGTGTGCCACTGGTATTTTCTTACGATCGGCCGGAGCCGATTTCGGTTGAGCACTGGTTTGGCGAACTTCCGGCGGTTGGCGATCCGGTATACAGCCCACCGGCCAGGGATCTTCGGGGTGTTCTTCGGTTTCAGATCTCCGAGTTCGGATTTCCCCGGCAGCCGCTTGAAAACAGCTGGGAGTTTGTTGCAGCACAGATTCGCCGGGGAGATCTCAATCCTTATGAACAGCTGGATCGTCTGGAATCGGTTCGAACAGTGGGGGCGGAATTGACACAATCTGCATCGAACGAAATAGAAGCCGTCCGAATCCTGTTTCAGTATCTGAACCGGCGTATGGTTTACAATGGAGAGTTGCAGCCCTTTCCTGTCGTATCACCAGATCGGGTTCTTGAGGGAGAGCCGTCTGACCAGGCAGCAATTAATCTGGTGATGCTGGCTCTGCTTCAGGGTGCCGGAGTTGAAGCCCGCCCGGTCTATTTGTCTGGCCGTGAGGGTCGTGAAATACAGCGAAACTTTCCATCTCTTCATCAGTTTCATCAGATGGTAATCCTTGCAAATGTTGATGGAGCACCGGTCTGGATGGATGCAAGTTATTCATACAGCCGGCCTGGACTGATCCGGATCGATTCCTATCATCGTGAAGGGCTGCTGCTTCGCCGGGATTCATTTGAATGGGTTCCTGTTGAGCCGGAACACAGCCGGTTCGAACTGGATGTGGAGCTGGAGGGAACACTGACCCGTCAGGGAGATCTGTCGGGAACAGTAGAGATTCTGAGCGATGGATACCCGGCCCGGGAGGTTTGGCAGAAGCTTTCTGAACAGGAGTCGGCAGAGGATATTTTTCGGGATCTTTTTTTCGAGACGTATGAGTCGATTCGCTTTTCGGACACGGTTATTCGGGAGAGTGGCCCTGCAGGTTATCCCCTGGAGTTAAGGGCAGAATTTCAAATTCCCGGCTTTGCGCTCAGTTTTCAGGATGGGCTTCAGTTTTATCCGATGATTGTTGGTATGATGCAGGAAAATCCCCTTCCGGAAGAGGAACGTGAGGTTCCTCTTTTGTTGAACGCACCTGAGCATCTCTCTCTGACCTACAATCTGACACTGCCCGAAGGGTTCCGGCTGGAAGAACGGAGTCAGAGCGGCAGAACCGGTCTGGGGGGAGCAGTTCTGGGAGAATCCTACCGGGTATCTGGACGTACGGTCTCCTATCGATTCGATGTGGATATTGACAGAAGGGAGTATTCACCTGACGAATATTCACAACTGCGTGAACTGTACGAACGATGGGTTTTACTGAGTACAAATGAGTGGTTGATTACACAGGAGAAAGATTGATGTTACTGGCTATTGAAACGTCAACCGAAATCTGCTCTGTTGCTTTCAGGTCGGTTGAAGGAGTTGTAATGGAAAAACGGCGCATCGGTCGCGGAGTTCATTCGGAAGAACTGTTTCTCTTTATCGATGAGTTGATGCATGAGGAGGGCCTGAAAACCGAGGCACTTGAGGCGATCCTTCTGTCCAGAGGTCCGGGCCAGTACACCGGTCTGAGAATCGGTGCGGCGGCGGTAAAAGGGCTACTGTTCGGAAAAGAACGACCGTTCTGGACAATGGGTACACTGGAAGGGTTTGCAGTCGGTGCGTTCTCTGTAATTGAGGATAGTGGAAAAATCCACGCTGTTCTGGATGCGAGAAGAGAGCATCTTTATCATCAGACTCTTACCGTTGAGAATGGCCAGCTGGCTTTTGGCAAAGCATCCATCCGGAGGATCACGGAGGTGGAACAGGAGTTGAATGAGGGAGATCATCTGATTGGAACAGGAATGGAGCGTCTGTCGGTGTACGGGCAGGATGCATATACTTTCCACTCGTCAGAGAAGGTAACGGCGGTTAATCTGCTTCGTGCCTGGGAAGATTCCCGTTTCAGAATCCGTTTCCGTGCCGAGGATCCGGTTCAGTTTGAACCCGACTACCTTTCCGGACAGGCGTGGTAGATGGATCAGGGCTGAAAGACCATTTCAGCTTCGGGGGAGAATGTGTTATTTTGAATCAACCGAACGAATCTTAGGATGAATCTATGACCTGGTTTAAGCGAAAGGATACCAATATTCAAACCGACAAGAAAAAGGATATGCCGGAGGGGGTATGGATCAAGGTACCCTCGACAGGCGAAACGGTTCATCGGCGGGAGATTGAAGAGAACTATTGGGTAGATCCCGGCAGTGGATATCATTTCCGGATTGGGAGTCGTGAGTACTTTGCAATTCTGTTCGACGAAGATTGTTTTGAAGAAGTTGGCCAGGAGATTCTTCCGATCGATCCGCTTGGATTCGAAGATCGCAAGAAGTACAGTGACCGGTTGGTGGACAGCCAGAAAAAGACAGGATTGACAGACGCTTGCAGGGTCGGGGTTGGGAAAATGAGTGGACTCGAAGTGGTGATTGTCTGCATGGATTTTTCATTCATCGGGGGAAGTATGGGCTCGGTCGTTGGAGAACGGATTTCCCGGGCGATCGATTTGGCCATTGAAAAGCGGTTACCACTGATAATTATTTCTCAAACAGGCGGTGCACGAATGATGGAGAGTGTCCTGAGTTTGATGCAGATGGCCAAAACCTCTTCAAAGCTGGCGCTACTCGAGGAAGAGGGGTTGCCGTACATTTCTGTTCTGACGAATCCGACAACAGGTGGTGTTACCGCAAGCTATGCCATGCTGGGTGATTTCAATGTCGCGGAGCCTGGCGCCCTGATTGGCTTTGCCGGCCCACGGGTTATTCGGCAGACAATAGGGCGGGATCTCCCGGAGGGGTTCCAGACCTCGGAATACCTTTTGGAGCATGGATTTCTGGATTTCATTGTTCCCCGATCAAAAATGAAAAGCAAACTGACCCGTGTGCTTAAGCTGGTCATGCATAAATATGAAACCAGATAGCGGATCGAGCCGCGTCCCGGATAGAGGAAGCCTCACAAATGAAGTTCGCAGATTACGCCAAAATTTATGTCACCGCCGGTGACGGCGGGGCGGGGTCCAGCCATTTTCGACGAGAGAAATTTGTACCGAAAGGCGGCCCCGACGGTGGAGATGCAGGCAAGGGCGGTGCTGTCCTGCTGAAAGGCAATGCTCAGCTGAATACACTTCTGGATCTTCGTTACAGAAAATTCATCAAGGCCGAGCCGGGACGTAATGGTGAAGGTGGAAAGAGGAAAGGTCGTGATGGAGAGGATGAGGTCCTGGAAGTTCCTCCTGGCACCGTAGTGTATGATGCGGAGACCAGAGAGCGTCTGGGAGAGATTACTGAAGACGGGGAGATTTTTGAGATTGCCTCGGGCGGCCGCGGCGGGCTCGGTAACTGGCATTTCAGAAGTTCTACCAATCAAACTCCGGAATATGCCCAGCCGGGGGAAAAGGGAGAAGAGCGTGTTGTCGAACTGGAACTGAAGCTGATCGCTGATGTGGGGCTTGTCGGTTTTCCAAATGCGGGAAAAAGTACCCTTCTGTCCAGCTTGTCTGCGGCTAAGCCGAAAATTGCCAGTTATCCGTTTACGACACTTGAGCCAAATCTGGGAGTAGTGACGTTTTCCGACTACAGAAGTTTTGTAATGGCGGACATTCCGGGAATCATTGAAGATGCTCACCAGGGAAAGGGGCTTGGCCTGCAGTTTCTTCGTCATATTGAGCGAAACAGGCTTCTCCTTTTTCTTGTATCCTCGGAAGCCGATATCGAGGCGGAATACAATTCACTCCGTAATGAACTGGAGAAGTACCGTTCCGACCTTGTGGACAAACCGCAAATACTTGTTGTGACAAAAATGGATCTGAAGCCGGATTACAAACCGGATCAGGAAATTTCCATTGACAAAAAGGTCCCGGTCATACATATTTCATCAGCGACCGGACACCAGATGGATCAACTGAAAGAGTTGATATGGAGAGAGTTATACAAGATTGAAGATCAGGAGAGAACATAGGGAAATTCTGGCACTGAAGCTGATACCCGGTATCGGGAATCTTCGGCTGATCAGATTGCTGGAGGCCTTCGGGTCGGCAGCGCCTGTCTTCGCTGCGACAAACCTGCAGCTTCGGGAAGTGGATGGAATTGGGCCGGAGACAGCTGCATTGATAACGGATTTTGACGACTGGAAGCGGGTGGATGCACTTCTGGAGCGAACGCAAAAGATGGGTGCGCAATTGGTATCGATCCATGATTCAGAATATCCGACCCTGTTAAAGCAGATCTGTGATGCACCGCCGATTCTTTGGGTTTTCGGTTCCCTTCAGTCTCTCTCGATGCCGGCAGTTGCTGTCGTTGGGACGAGAAGGCCGGATCGTTACGGGATGGATCAGGCGGAGGAGTGGAGTGAAATGCTCGCACGCAGTGGATTTGCGGTAGTGAGTGGACTGGCGCACGGCGTGGATACTATTGCACATCAACGGACCGTTCAGGTGAATGGAAAAGCAATTGCCGTCCTTGGGAGCGGACTAGATCGGCTCTATCCTGTGGAAAACAGCAGATTAGCTCGCCAGATTGTGGAACAGGGAGGTGCCGTAATTACCGAATTCCCTCCCGGAAGCCCGGCACGTTCTGGAAATTTTCCGGTTCGGAATCGAATTGTCAGTGGTTTGAGCCTGGGAGTGTTGATTATTCAGTCGGGTATCCGCGGAGGGAGTATGATTACCGCCAGACTGGCACTGGATCAGAACCGGGAGGTGTTTGTTCTGCCACACGAGTTGAACCGGGCCAGGGGAAGAGGAAACAACCATCTGATTCGGGCCGGGGAAGGGAAACTTATAGCTTCACTGGAGGATATAACTACCGAACTCCCACCCCTTGAACCGGCTCCCGACTCTGATAGAGCCGAGAGGAAGAATAGCAAAGGGCGGTTATCGGAATCGGAACGCATCGAGTCGTTGCCTGATAAATCTCGTCGGATCGTCACTCTGCTGCAGGAGGGAGAGCAGCAGATCGATGATCTGGCCAGCCGGAGCGGGTTTGTAATGAGTGACCTTCTACCTCTGTTAATGCAGCTTGAACTCGCGGGCTGGATCCGCCAGCGATCCGGCCGCTACATCTCGCTACGAAGACCTGAAATCGCCGATTGAAGTTATTGCAAATTCTACAACCCTTACGAAACGAAATCGGCAGATTGGTAGCAATGCTTGTCTCTCATGTTGTATCTTGGAGTCCGCTTCGGAGCATCGCCGATCGGCAAAAGGTGTCGCTCCGATTACTGAATGGAAGGATCAGAATAGACAGTTTATGTTTCAGGTTGGAGATACGATTTTATCGGAAAGAATTGCCACAGCACGGTTTCGCTGTGATATAACCCGCTGCAAGGGAGCTTGCTGTGTTGTCGGAGAGTCGGGTGCACCGGTTGACGAGGATGAGATCCCTGTTCTTGAACAGGCTTATCGGCAGCTGAAAGAGAGAATGCAACCGGGTGCAGTGGAGTGTGTGGAGAGGGAAGGGTTGGTTCTCGGAAATTCGGAGAGTGGACATGAGATCAACTGTGTAGAGAGTGGAGAGTGTGTTTTCTCGACAGTGAACACAAATGGAGTGGCAACCTGTACGATTCAGGATGCTTTTCAGCGAGGGGAATTTTCGTGGGAAAAACCGATCAGTTGCCATCTCTATCCGATTCGACTGAATCATATTTCCGGTGTGGAGTATGCCAATTTCGAATACATACCAGACCTCTGTTCTACCGGTTGCGACCGGGGTGAAGAGACGGGGACCTACCTTTCCGAGTTTCTCGAATCCGCTTTGCTGAGACGATACGGCAGGGAATGGGTGGAAGAGTTTAAAACAGCCTGTCGAACGATTCGGGACGGGGAGGGTTAGCACTATGCAACGGCAAAATCACCGTCTACAGCAAAAACAGAGCCTGAATCAAAAGCTGTCGCCGCAGCAGATTCAGTATATCAAGTTACTGCAGCTTCCTACGATTGGCCTGGAACAGCGAATCAAGGAGGAACTGGAGCTGAATCCGGTGTTGGAAGAAGTTGATCCGGATGAGTTGACCGAAACACTGGAAGTTTCTGAAGAAGATGAGTGGTCGGATGATGAATCACCGGATGAACCGGATCCGGTAGACCGGAACGAGGATATCGACTGGGACTCTTTCCTGCACAATACCGAGTATGACGGGCAGAGCTATGGGGTCAGCGGAGGGGGTAGTGAAGAGTGGAGAGACCTTCCCAATCCTTACCATGCTACGTTTCTGGAAGAACTCGAAGACCAGGTAGCACTGCTCGATCTCGATGAATCTGAACAATTGATTGCCGCCCAAATTCTGGGGTCTCTCGACTCAGATGGATATTTTCGTCGAGATCCGGAGGCAGTTGTGGACAATATAGCCTTTCATCATGGTGTCTTGACGACAGTAGGACAGGTCGAGAAAGTACGGAAAGCGATTCAGCGGCTGGAGCCGGTCGGAATTGCTTCGACAGATCTGCAGGATTGCCTTCAGGTTCAACTTGAACTTACGGGCCGGAAGGGGCCTGTGGCCGAACTGGCACTTCGCATTATTCGGGACGAGTGGAGTGCGTTTGAACGGAAACATTTTGACAGGCTGAGAACTCGCCTCTCCGCCGATGATGAAGAGCTGAAGGAGGCATTTCGGCTGATTCAACACCTGGATCCCAAACCGGGGACAACCAACAGTTTTGAAGAGGACTCCAGTCAGATCATCGAACCCGATTTTGAAGTCTGGTTTCAGCCGGACGAAGGAGACAATACCGGCAAAGGGGAGTTTGTGATTCAGTTGAACCAGAGGAACCTGCCACCCCTGCGGGTTTCGCCCCGATACCGGGAAATGTGGGAAGAGCTGAAAAAGGGCAAAAAGAATAAACAGGAAGAGAAGACCCGATCATTTATACGTGAAAAGGTGGAGTCTGCCCAGTGGTTTATCGATTCCATCCGCCAGAGACAGCAGACCCTGATGAAGACTATGCGTACGATTGTGAATCTCCAGGAGGAGTTTTTCAAACATGGGGAGGGGATTCGCCCGATGATTCTGAAAGACATTGCAGAGCGTATCGGTATGGATATTTCCACAATCTCCCGGGTGGTAAATGGAAAGTATGTTCAGACCCCGTTTGGTGTTTTTGAACTAAAATACTTTTTTAGTGAAGGACTTAAGACAGACAGCGGGGAGGAGGTCTCCAGCCATGAGGTCAAAAACCTTCTGCTGGAGATGGTGGAAAACGAAGATAAAACCCATCCTTTAAGTGACCAGGAACTGGCGGAAAGAATCCGAAGCAAAGGATATCATGTGGCTCGGCGTACCGTCAGCAAATACAGAGAGAAACTGAACCTTCCAGTGGCCCGCCTTCGTAAACAGATCCTCTGAACCGAGCCGGTTCAGCCCTGGTGATCATTTACGGGATTTGCAGCGCCATATCCAGAATTTCTGCTACGGGTGGATAATAAAGGGCAAGTACCAGTATTACCAGATGAAGAAACAGATAGATTCCTGCTGTCCCGATCAGGTAGACAATCCGAAATCGCTGAATACGTCCGGCGATATCAAATGCGGAAATGACAAAACCCAGAACCCAGATAATCAGAAAAAGAATCAGAAGAGTGCTGATTTTTCCTTCCGATGCCCCTCCATGGTAGAATGCGGTCATGAGCAGAACATTCAGAAGATTCAGATGGAGAGGCCATGTATAGATTGCAAGCAGCTGCCGGAACCGGTATTTTCGGCTCGTCAGATGCAGCCAGAGGCTCGAGACTGTCTGATAGAGGATGGCGATTGCCATACCAGTCACAATCAATGAGAGTGGACCCTCGCCGAAGAGAGAGAGAAGTCCCAACTGCTCATAGAGCATCTCTTTTGCCAGCGGAGAGAGCACGGCATGGAACCAAAGGTGGAGAGCGATTCCTGTCAGTAGTGCGTGCTGCAGGAACAGAAGAAGCGATATGGATACCTGACGTATACGATACTCTACAATTTGCTCCAGAAAGTAGCGATGGGAGAGGAAGTAGCGGAAGAGGGCTTCACGGTAAACCGGGTTGAACCGGATATGTAACAGAACCACTCCGAACAGCAGAAGCAGGAGTAAAATATCCCAATTGACTGCCGGGGTTGAAGCGGCCGCTTCTGGGTAGAGCCTGAGAAGCTTTCCTTCGTTCGCGTAGCTTCTCAGTACATCATCGAACCATTCGTAGCGTTCCAGTTGTTCAGTGAGCCATTCCCGGGGCAGAAGGATAATGCTCTCGTCCATTTTCAGCGAGTATTCCAGCAGTTGGTAAAAGCGGTCAAGTGTCGGGTGGTCGGGACCCTCCGCAGTAAGGTGAAAAACGGTCGAATTTCCAACATTCTGATTGCTGAGTCCGTGTCGGAGTGACCGGAATGTGTATTCCTGAGGCTCGTAGGGATCCTGTGCCAAATTCGCAGACAGATAGTAGAGCCGTACCGATTCTTCCGGCAGGATGATTTTACCAGCGTAGTTATCGAGTGCTTCGACTCCAACAGGTGTCAGGTCGTTTGGATAGGTGAACGGTGCGTAGGCGATGAAGCGGCTGCCCAGTCGATCCGAAAATCGGGTGATCCACTCCTGATCTTCCGACAGATAGAGAGAGTCTGTCCGATGAATATCTACTGAAGTTACAAAACGTCTCTGCTGCCGGGCGAGAACCAGCAGATCGCTCTCTTCAACCCGGAACAGAAAGTTCGATGTTGTTGGGAGTTCCAGCTCGACAATCCCGATTCCCACACTGGCAAGCCGGTCAAGGTCGGGAAGGGATCCGGTATCTGAATCTTCACCGGACAGGTAAACCCCCAAAAGGTTTCTGCCGGATGAGTCCTCCGGTGCTACAGCTTTCAAGGGATCCCGGGCAAGAAGCACTACCAAAAGAAGCAGTAATGCACGGTAGAGTGTGTGCAAAATAGCGTTATTTGGTTTTGACTGTTGTTTCGATAGGTAGAGTCCGGGTCTCTTTGAAACTGGAGAGGACGATATTGGATTTGGTCCGTTTTACCCCGGTCCAGGACTGGATATTGGAGAGAAATCGTTCAAATAGCTCTGTGTTTTTGGTTCGGACTTTCAGCAGATGGGAGCCGTCACCTGTAATCGAGTGGCACTCCAGTACTTCGGGCTCTTTTACCACTCGCTCAACAAAATTCTGAAAGCTGTTGGAACTGTCCACTTCGACGAAGATGAAAGCAGTGATATCGAAGTTGAATTTTTTTGCGTCGAGCAGGGCACAGTATCCCTGAATCAATCCCTTCTCTTCCAGCTTCCGCATTCTTTCCGATACAGACGGAACGGAGAGATTGACCAGTTCGGCAATGGAGTTTCGTTTTGCGCGACCATTATTCTGGAGATGGTTCAGTATGGCGACATCGATTTTGTCCAGATTTTGACTCATAAGGCTCATCCGTTAATCATTCAAATAGAAAAGAAACTTAGTCTTAAATGTGTCAGAATTCAACGGTTCTTTTTTTCGAGCTACGTTTATCAACACAATACGGCCGGATTTTTTATTTCTTCTCATTGCGAAGGACTTGTATCTTCCTCACCACGAATCAAGTAAAAAAGTGAGCCATGCTGGATATCAATTTCATTCGGGAAAACCGGAAAGCCGTTACAAAGGGGATGGAGAAGAAGGGAGAGCCGGACCTGACCCTTGTTGAGAAGGTGCTTGAAGCAGATGAGAAGTGGCGATCTCTGGTCACCAGGCTGGACAGTCTCCGAGCCGAAAACAATCAGAAGGCGAAGCGGATCGGGGCTCTGATGGCAGAGGGAAAGAAGGTGGAAGCAGAGACGATCATTGCTGAAACCTCTGAACGGAAGCAAGAGATCAAAGAACTGGAAGAGGAACTTCGCAAAGCGGAACAGGTCCGGGACGATTTGTTGCTGAGGATTCCCAATGTACCGGATTCCGATGTTCCGGTCGGTGCCACGGAAGAGGAGAACAAAGTTGTTGCGACCTGGGGCGAACCACTGGAGGACGATTGGCGAAAACCCCACTGGGAGTTGGCAGAAACTGAGGGATGGATCGACTTTGAGCGGGGGGTGAAGGTGGCCGGAGCTGGATTTCCGTTCTATGTTGGGCCACTTGCCCGGTTACAGCGTGCATTGATCAACTTTTTTATTGATCAAGCTGTGGAGTCGGGCTATCGTGAGATAGAGCCTCCCTTTTTTGTAAATGAAAAGTCTGCACGGGGAACCGGCCAGATTCCGGACAAGGAGGACATGATGTATGTGATTCCCAGGGATGGATTTATGGCCATACCGACGGCAGAAGTCCCCGTTACCAACTTTTTACGTAACGAGATACTCGATGCGGAGGATCTTCCGGTTCAGTTTGTCGCATATACTCCTTGCTGGCGTCGTGAGGCGGGATCATACGGGAAAGATGTGAGGGGGTTGAACCGATTGCACCAGTTCAACAAGGTGGAACTGGTCAAAGTGGTCCACCCGTCGGAATCCCGAAAGGAGCTGGAGTCCCTGAGGAACTACGCAGAGGGATTGTTGCAGAAACTGGGGCTTCCTTACCGGACGCTCTTGATGTGCACCGGTGATATGGGTTTTACCCAAAGCATGAAGTATGATCTTGAAGTCTGGAGTCCGGGTCAGAAACGGTGGCTTGAAGTGAGTTCCTGTTCCAACTTTTCGGATTTTCAGGCCAGAAGGCTTCAGCTTCGCTACCGGGACTCACAGGGCAAACCGGAAATTCTGCATACCCTGAACGGATCCGGCCTGGCTCTTCCCCGGGTGGTGGCGGCACTGCTTGAACAGTGGCAAGAGCAAGACGGCAGGGTTCTCATTCCGGAAGTCCTGCATCCATATATGGGTCGGGAAACTCTCTGACAGGGTATTTTTACGGGAGGCCAAGATTCGGTTCGCCGGAGCTTCGAACGGACTATCAGGCAACCGCGAAGGTTGTCTCCGTACGAAAGTTGTAAAGGAGTTCCAGAATTGGCAGCATCTCTTTCTCATCCATGATGGCTGCCCGGAGTTTTTTCCCGTTTCGGATTCCTTTCAGGTACTGTCCGTAGTGCTTTTTCATAATGATAACTCCATAACGCTCCCCGTGGTGTTGGACGGAGAGGCGAAGCTGTTTTCCGCAGAAATCCAGCCGTTCTTCAAGGGAGGGGTCGGGCAGGAGTTCTCCGGTCTCCAGATAGTGGCGGGTCTGCTTGAAAATCCAGGGGTTTCCAATCGCTCCTCTGCCAATCATAACCCCGTCCACTCCGGTCTCTTCAAACATTCTTTTGGCATCCGTGGGTGTTGTTACGTCACCATTTCCCACAACAGGAATTTCCAGGCCGGGGGTCCGTTTCAGTTTTCGAAGCCACTCCCAGCGGGCTGCCCCTTTGTATTTCTGACACCGGGTTCTTGCGTGAACCGTAAGCAGACTGACCCCGATTTGTTGGAGCATCCGGCCTACTTCATCAATTCGAATGGAAGAATCGTCCCACCCCAGCCGGGTTTTGACTGTCACCGGAACCTCTCCATTCACGGCGTCTACTACAGTACCTGCCATTCGCTCCATCATGTCCAGGTCCTTCAGACAGGCAGATCCGGCGCCTTTTTTGACAATTTTGTAAACGGGACAGCCGAAATTGATATCGATGAAGTCCGGTTTGTTGTAGAGGGCAACTTTGGCCGCTCCTTCCATTGCCTCTTCACGACCGCCAAAGATCTGAATACCGAAGGGGCGCTCTTCCTCTTCGAAACTCATCTTGTGAGATGCAATATCGGAGTCACGTATAATGGCTTCCGAACTGATAAACTCGGTAAATACAGCGTCGGCCCCCATCTGTCTGCAGAGGGTTCGGAATGGAGAATCGGTGACATCCTCCATCGGAGCAAGCAGTAACGGGTTTGGACCCAGGTCGATGGTTGAAATTTTCATATGGCAAAAATACAAGATTTCGTAACGATTTACACACCTCCGAAATCATTTCGGTCTCACCTTGAGGTGCTATGAAATCGTCCGACCCATATTTTTTGGCTCCCGGAGACCGTTTCGGACAGCGGATTCGGGATGCTGACTTTTCCAGAGCCGGTAGTATTCGCCTTCCGTTTTCAGTAATTCCTGATGTGTGCCCGATTCCACTGCCTTGCCGTTTTTCAGCAGACAGATGTGGTCGGCGATCAGAATGCTGTTCAGCCTGTGGGCAATCAGCAGCACGCTATTTCCCCTGTTTGCAAATGCTCGAACAGCAGATTGAATATGCTGTTCGGCAATGGAATCGAGGGACGAGGTCGCTTCGTCCATTAATAGCAGAGATGGATTTCGATAGAGTGCACGTGCGAACGCGATGCGCTGCCGCTGCCCTCCCGAAAGTGTGGATCCGTTCTCTCCCAAAATAGTATCAAACCCGTTGGGGAGGGATTCGATGAACGGAATCATTCCGAGTTGTTCACACAATCGATAAACTTTACGGGAGTCGGGCTCCGGATCTCCGATTGCGATATTTTCGGCAACACTGCCGATAAACAGATCAGTTCTCTGGGGTACGGCGGCCACATTCCGGCGTAGGCTGCGCGTAGCGATATGTTTTAGGTTTGTGCCATCCACGCAGATTTTACCATCGTCAGGTGTGTACAGCTTCTGTAGAAGTTTAACCAGGGTAGACTTCCCGGATCCACTCTCACCAACCAGAGCTGTTACGGTTCCTGCCTGAATGCTCAGGTTCAGCCCATCAAGTGCAGGTTTGTCATGATTGTATGAGAAGAGGACCTCTTCGAAGCGAATCTCATTCGTGATTCCATCGGACAGATTCAGTGTTCCCTGTCTCTCTTCCTCTTCCAGATCCATGATCTGAAAAAGCCGGTCCCCGGCAATCAACGCATCCTGCAAAGAACGGTTCATTCCGATCATCTCCGTGGCTGGCCCGGTAAAGTAACCGATAATTGCATAGAATGAGAGTAGTTCCCCCGTGGTCAGACTTCCGTCCAGAACGTACAGTGAGCCGATCCATAGAGTGAGAACAGTAAATCCGGATGAGATCCACTCCGTGGAGCTGCCGGCGAAGATGGCATTAAGCCCCGATCGGTAGACGCTCCGAAGCAGCTGGACAAAACGAATCTCTGATTTGAGCCCGGCCGTGTGTTCCAGTCCGAACTGCTTGATGGTGGAGATCCCCTGCAGCGATTCAATTAATTGCGCTTCCAGTTCTGCGGAATCTTCCATTACGGAGCGCTGAGCCCTTTTGTTCAAATGGTTTGTGATCAGATAGATGATCAGGTATGCGGGGATGATGAGCAGTAGAAAAAGCCCAAGCTTCCAGTAGGTAGTAAACATCAGCAGAAAGGAGAAGAAAACAATAAACAGATTAACAGCGAGCTGGAGGGCTGTATCATTGATGAAGGTTCGGATGTTTACTGCGTCGTTAAGCCGGGAGATCAATTCTCCGGTTCTCATGGAGTCGAAAAAGGATTGCGGAAGCTTTAACAGGTGGTTGTAGTAGCCGAGCAGGAGGCGGGCATCGATCAGTTGTCCCGTTTTGAGTACAAAGAGGGTTTTCAGGGTTCCGATAATGGTCTGAAGCGTAATGATTGTCACCAGGGTAACTCCCATCAAGTGGAGAAGACTGCGGTTATCGCTGGTCAATACATGGTCGACCAGAATCTGTACATACATGGCAATGGAGAGTCCGGCCAGAGTATAGAGTGCGGCTCCGATGAGGGCCTGGATCAGAACGCCACGGTGAGGTTGTACAATTCGCCACAGGCGTCTGAATAGTGTGGGCTGGCCCTTGCCTTTTCGAAATTCCGTAGATGGGATGAGAAGAAGCAGAATGCCATTCCATACCTGTTCGAACTCCGAACGTGTCCATTTGTGAAAGCGGCCGTCCGAGGGATCCATCACCTCGACAGAGCGATCACCGGCTCGATAGAGAACTACGAAATGCTGTACGCCATTCGGCAATTTGAGGTGAGCGACTGAAGGATGGGGGAGACGGTTCAGTCCATCTTTTCCGACCCGAACGCCCCGCGCATCGAAATCAAGGGCTTCGGCTGCTTTTGTGAGGCCATAGAGAGTGGTTCCCTCCTGATTGGTTCCTGCTTGTTGTCGAATGGCTGCAATCGACCGTGGGTGACCGTAATAGGCAGATATTGATGCAAGGCAGGCTGCTCCACAGTCGGTTGTATCGTGTTGACGGATACTCAGTTTTCGTTTTCTCATCATCGGATTGTCTGTTCAGAAATGGTCTCTAATGGTTTCCATTGCGGGTTGAACCAATCGTCGAGCCGGTCGAACAACAGCTGAAACAGGGAGCGTTTTGTTATCAGCAGTCTGGCCTGAAGAGTCATCCCCCGTTTTATCTGTCTGCGTACACCATTTCGAAGTTCGAGCCATGTTTGATCCAACCGACACCGAACCCTGTAATAGGGTTGATCCCCGTCAATTGTCAAATCCTCGGAAATGGACTCGATTCTTCCCCGGATGGTTCCCCACTCCCGTTCGTCAAATGCGTCCAGCCGAATTACCGCGGTCATACCCGTTGTAACCAGGCCTGCTTTGTCCGGTGTCAGGTAGAGTTCGGCGATCAGTTCCGAGTCCGGAGTAATTTCTGCAACACTCTGATTCTGGTTCAGGTAGCTTCCCGGCTGGTGAGAAAAGAGCGATTGAATGAACCCGGAAACCGGCGCAGTAACAATATGCTGGTCGATGGTCTCTTTCAGCTGTTTCTGTCGTGCCGCCAGTTCTTGACGTTCCTGCTCCAGATCGTTCATGTCCAGCGTCCAGTTATAACTCTGTTCCCTGGAGAGCAATTCACGTTCCAGTATCGTGGATTCGTACTGATGGAGATCTTCCTCCAGTTCCTGCTGGCTGATTAACTCCCGGTCTGCGAGAAATCGGCTGCGATTGTACCGACGTTCTTCAAGGTTAACACGTGTTGTGATTCGATTTACCCGATGGAGATGTTCCATCAGTGATCGCCTGTATCGACTGGTTGATAATGTATCGAAGTGAGCCTTTGTCAGGGAGTCTGCCCGGGTCAGGAGGTTGAGATCCTGCAAAAGATTTGTGACTCGTTGTTGTCGTTGAAGAACCTGCGTGAGCTCCCCTTCCACCGGATGAGCGCGTATAACCAGAATCGTATCTCCGAGGATCACCTGGCTCGATTCCGGCCGGGGCAGAGACTCAATCATACCGGACTGGGGAGCCTGAATGGTAATACGATCCACAGAGGGTCGGATCATTCCAGTTGTGTGAATTCCAATGTCAATATAAATCCATGGCAAGAGTAAAACCGTTGTCAGAAAAACGACCAGCAATAGATTGTAGATTGCCCTGGACCGTACCGAAAAATCCGAAAAGTGGGCATGTGCACTTTGATCTGCAGTTTTCTGTGAGTGAAACATTCCCTTTTTTGATGTACGAAAGCCGGATCGGGGGCTCCTTACATAAAAACAGATCGGCGTGAGAAAAGAGCAGGGCTTCTTAGCCATTTCGATTACGAACGGTTATATTTGGAAACAAAATTTAAACTGGCTGTCCTTGGGCAGTTTGTGACTGACTAATTTAACCGGAGGAAGGAATGGGGGGCTCTACAAATACGATTGAAGAGCTGCTGGGGGACGAAACCTCAGTACTACTGGAACACAAATGTGAGACGGTTCCAAAGTCGAAACTGCATATACCAGGTCCCGACTACATTGAACGGGTCTTTATGGATACTGATCGGAGTCCCAGGGTGCTTCGAAATCTTCAGTCACTTTTTAATCACGGTCGTCTGGGTGGGTCCGGATATCTGTCGATTCTCCCGGTCGATCAGGGAATTGAACACAGTGCCGGGGCTTCTTTTGCCAAAAATCCTGAATACTTTGATCCGGCTAATATCGTAGAGTTGGCAATTGAGGGAGGGTGTAATGCAGTTGCATCGACTTTCGGTGTTCTTGGAAGTGTAACCAGAAGGTATGCATACCGGATTCCTTTTATTGTCAAGATCAATCATAACGAACTGCTTACTTACCCCAATAAATACGACCAGATCATGTTCGGGAGTATCGAGAAGGCGTATGATCTCGGTGCTGCAGCAGTCGGTGCAACGATCTATTACGGATCGGAGGAGTCTTCACGGCAGATTGTAGAGGTGGCCGAAGCCTTTGAATATGCACATGAGCTTGGAATGGCAACGGTGCTCTGGTGTTATACAAGAAATTCTGCATTTAAAATCGGGGGCGAGGATTATCATGCGTCAGCGGATCTGACCGGACAGGCCAATCATCTGGGGGTTACTATTGGCGCGGATATTGTAAAGCAGAAACAGGCAATAAATAACGGTGGATACAAAGCGCTGAATACAGGAGGAGTCAGCTACGGAAAGATAGATGAAAGAATGTATTCCGAACTGACGACAGAGCATCCGATCGACTTGACTCGCTATCAGGTTGTCAACAATTATATGGGTCGGGTTGGCCTGATCAATTCAGGGGGCGCTTCCGGAGAAAATGACTTTGCCCAGGCTGTCAGAACGGCGATTATCAACAAACGAGCCGGTGGAATGGGGTTAATAAGTGGCCGGAAAGCATTTCAAAGACCGCGAAAAGACGGGGTTCGGCTGCTTAATCTGATTCAGGATGTCTATTTGAATGAGACAGTTGATATTGCCTGATTAGCCAGTCTGCCTTTTTCAGAACAGGCCAGTTCAATATTCTGGCATAACAGAGAGATGTTTGTAAATACACCGCAGTGTGATACGAACTTTTATCGCTTTGGGCCAGGTTTCGGATGAGTAGCACTTCAACAGAGGATACAGGGAACTCCCTGATTTCGGTAAAATACGTTCTTGTCTCTTTGACATTGAGCCTGGTCGGTATGGGTGTGGTTGTCTACCTGACCTATTCTCCGGGAATCCTTGAATATCTCGTTTTCAAAAGGATGCCGGGACTCATTATCGCACTTGCAATCACTTTTTTGCGGGTTTGGTTTGTTGCAACAAAGATCCAGTTTCTGGCAGAAGGTGATCTCGACTGGAGCGCAGCAGTTCGCATTGCACTAACCTGGGATTTTGCTTCTGCGGTGACCCCCTCAACAATTGGCGGAGCTCCACTGGCAACATATGCCATGACCCGGGAAGGAATGCAGCTCGGGAAGTCGACGGCCCTTGTACTCTACGGTGTTCTTTTGGATCAGTTCTGGTATGCAATGGCAGTTCCAGTACTACTTATTACGGGTATCTGGTATGAAGTGATCCCCCCCGAGATCGGATTCGTGGGGGCAGTTACCATGGTATTGATCTATGCGGGTCTGTTGCTTTATGGAGGGCTGTTGGCTTATGGGCTTCTTGTAAGGCCCAGTGTGATCGGAAACTTGATTCGCTGGCTTTTTCGTATGCCGTTTCTTCGAAAATTCCAGGAGACGATGATGGACGAAGCATCGCATCTGGAAGAGTATTCCGGAGAGCTAAAAAAAAAGTCGTATGGTTTTATCGGCAAAGCGTTTTTTCTCTCGACAATGGCCTGGTTCTGTCGCATTGCTGCACCGGTGATTGTTATTTTGAGCTTACTGCCCGGCCCGGAGGTTTTACTTGTACTTCGCAGCCTGGCGATGAATCTGGCTTCTCTGGTAATACCGACTCCTGGGGGGTCTGGTGGTGTTGAAGGACTATTTGCTCTCTTTCTGGGGCCACTGATCGAGCGAGAGGGATTTATCGGACTTGCACTGTTTCTCTGGAGAGTGATTGCCTACTACATCAGCATTGGCCTGGGGATTGTCGCGACGACGTGGTATGTAAATTACAGTTTTGAAAAGAATGGTTCGGAAAGGGAGGGGTGATGGCTAAATCGAAGGTTTACTATGAGTGCAGCCATTGCGGTCACACCACTGTCAAATGGATGGGACAGTGTCCCTCATGTAATCAGTGGCATACCTTTCAGGAGTTTCAGAAACAGAAAGAGAGCGAGCGGATTCGACACAAGATCGAGCTGACGGATGAAGCTGGCAGGGAGAGTGGAGCAACACCCAAAAAGTTGGCAGAGATAGACGTGAGTGGTGGGAACCGAACCTCGACGGGACTGCCCGAGCTGGACCGGGTACTGGGAGGTGGGCTCATGCCTGCCTCTCTTATTTTACTGGGTGGGGATCCCGGAATTGGGAAGAGTACGTTAATGCTCCACGTTGCTAAATCCAGGCCGGATCTGGAGATACTTTACGTTGCAGGTGAAGAATCTGCCGGGCAGATTCGGCAACGGGCAGATCGTATTGGTATCCAGTCGAGTGAGCTCAGAGTGGTAAGTGATACAGATCTCGACCGGGTTATTTCCCTGGTTCAGAAAGAAAAACCCCAGCTGCTGGTAATAGACTCAATTCAGACCGTCTACAGAAGTCAGCTTGCAGGACTTCCGGGGTCGGTTCAGCAGGTGCGGGAGTGTGCGGCTCTTTTACAGCAGGTTGCAAAGAAAGAAGGGGTGACCACGCTGATGATCGGACATGTGACGAAAGAAGGGGATATTGCCGGCCCAAGAGTTCTGGAACACATGGTGGATACTGTACTTCAGTTCGAAGGAGACCAGAGCCGGCTTCATCGTCTCTTGAGATGTGTAAAGAACCGGTTTGGAGCGGCACATGAAGTGGGTGTCTTTGAGATGGGTGAGCAGGGTTTGACGGAGGTGGATAATCCCTCTTCACTCTTTCTGTCGGATCATGATCAACAGGTGAGTGGCAATGTGGTAACTTGTATTATGGAGGGGAGCAGACCGATTCTGGTCGAAGTTCAGGCACTGGTGACTCCTGGAACCTACGGAGTTCCACAGAGGACAGCCAGCGGATTTGATCAGCGTCGTCTCTCACTGTTGATTGCTGTGCTTGAGAAGAGAGTCGGATTAAAACTGTCCGATCAGGATGTCTATCTGAATATAGCCGGGGGCCTGAAGGTGACTGATACTGCGGCAGATCTTGCAGTCATTACAGCACTTGCTTCCAGTTTTGGTGAGCGGGCACTGGCGCCACGGACTGTTGTAGTCGGTGAAGCAGGTCTTGGCGGAGAACTGAGAAATGTACCACATTTGGAACAGAGACTCCGTGAAGCAGATAAAATGGGATTTGAACGGGCTTTAATTCCGTCGGTTTCCAGATCATTGCGGGGAGTGGAAGGGCTTGTGCTTTCAGAAAAGCACTCGATCGGTCATGCAATCCGAGAGCTTCTGGATACCTCTTCCTGAGGGTTGAGAAAAGCCCTACGGCCTCGAGGGTTACTGTTGGCCAGACGGCTTTATATACTCGCCTGGCCGAATTTGAAAACAGAGATCCGGATGGCTGCAGGAGCAGCCGTTGATCCGAATCGGGTCAGTAATTCTCCCGTTGTCTTCGGCGTTGCTCACGAACACTCTTTTTGAGAGCTTCGCGCCGCGCTTCTGACGGTTTGGTGAACTGCTGACGATCCTTGTACTCATTCAGTACCCTGGAGCGCGTGACCATCTTTTTGAACCGGTTGATAGCGCGGTCGATACTCTCATTGTCTTTTACATTTACTCCAATCATAGTTGATCTATCCTGAAAACGATATTTATTAAAAACAACAGACCTTTAATTTAGTGAACTTTCCGGAAAATATCACACCTTTTGTTTTGGTTTTAATCGTCCATACGATTCAGGCAACTACCCTTTGGCAGGTCAAAATTGAGGGCCCCAAGTCCGAAAAGCGCAAAATCGTACCGGGTTGGATCGTCAGGGTTCATCTCGCTCAACTGACCGGTGAGCTCTGAAACGGCTTTCCAGTCATTGCTTCGGCGGGTCAGAAGGCCAAGACGTCTTGATTCTCTGGCAACATGTGTGTCAAATGGAATGAGGAGCTCGGAAGGATGGAGAAAATCCCAGATTCCTGGGTCTACCGGGCTGTTTTTCCTGGTACACCATCGTAGAAACATGGAGAGTCGCTTACAGGTACTTCCTTTTTCAGGACTGGAGAGATGTCGATGTGTGCGGGGAGAAAGTTCGTCGGACTGCTGAAGGAAATGTTGTCGGAACAGAGCAAGTAGCGGACGGTGTTCTTCGATGGCCTGGCGGTAGCAGTTTTGCCAGAAGGTTTCGAAGTCGGGGACACTTTGATAGATGTTGCGGAGTGTGCTGAGAAGACCGTGGATATCCTCATGGTTGAACGTACGGTGCCGAAATGATTGAAATACTCGTCTTTCTTTCCATGAATAGTTCAGGACAAATTGGTGGGGTGAATTGGACATTCGGCCCAACAGGTCCTCAGTTTTTCTTAATACTACGTCTCTTCGTCCCCAGGCCATCAGGGCCGCCAGAAACCCGGCGATTTCCTGATCCTCTTTGGTTTCGAAAGCATGCATGAACGAAACCGGATCATCTTGAATAAAACCGGGTTGTTCCACTTGATCACAGATATCGTCCATCCATGGTTTCAACTTCAGAATCCCCCTGCGGCTTCTTTTGCGCAATGGACTACTCATGGTGCAGGATACCTCCGGATCAACTTTTCGGTCAGTCGTCGATTGGCCTTCGGGAACGGAAATTTGTCAAGTTGAGGAATTTCCACCCACCTCAGTTCGGTGCTGCTTTTCGGTTCGGGTGTATCGGTGCTGTCCTGTACTGAGCAGAGATAGGCATGCAGTGTAATTTTGAAATGGGAGTAGGCGTGGTCGAGCTCCATAAATTTCTCACCGACAGAGACTGAAATGCCGAGTTCTTCCCGAAGTTCCCGATCGACAGTCTGTCGAAGCGTCTCTCCTTCAGTCTGTTTGCCTCCCGGAAATTCCCAGAGCCCTCCAAGCATAGCATCTTCAGGGCGAAGAGCGATCAGAACCTGGTTTTCCGGGTTAAAGATGATTCCAACGGCAATTTGATGATGAGGTACCGGCGTGACTTTGGACTTGTAGGGGATTCGATCTGTCGAAGCTGTCCGGTAGGAGAGGCAATGGGCTTTCAATGGACAGGAACTGCAGTCGGGTGAAGATGGACGACAGACTGTGGCTCCCAGCTCCATGAGTGCCTGATTGAAATCGCCGGGGCGTTCCGGGGCAAGTACAGCGTCTGCCAGAGACTGGATCTCTCGTCGTGTTCCACTCTTCCGAATATCCTCTTCAATCTGAAAATATCGGGAGAGAACGCGGATAACATTCCCGTCTACTGCTGCTCTTGGCTCACCGAAGGAGATACTGGAGATAGCAGCAGCTGTGTATGGGCCAATACCTTTCAGCCGAATCAACTCCTCGTAGGTGGCTGGAATTTTTCCGTCATGGGCAGTAACCAGTTCTCTGGCTGCGTCCTGTAGATTGCGGGCACGGCTGTAGTACCCAAGCCCCTCCCAGCATCTGAGCAAATCCTGTCTGCTGGCCTCTGCAAGCTCTGCAACAGTAGGGAATTCAGAAATAAACCGTTCAAAATAAGGAATCACGGTATCGACGCGTGTCTGCTGTAGCATGATCTCAGAAATCCATACCGCGTAGGGATTTTTCGTTTCTCTCCAGGGTAGTTTCCGACCCTGTTGTTCAAACCAGTGCAGCAGTTCCCGGGCGGGAAAGTGTTTCGAGTGGGGGCTACTCTTCATTTTCGAGCGGGATATCAGCTTCTTCTTCAGGATCTGTTTCAATGACCTGGATCGTCATGTTTGCAGATGAAGCGGCTCCGAACTGATCGGTTGCAATGACTTGAAACTTGTGTTCACCTATCTGTCGTATGGAAGGAGTCCACTGAAACTCTCCGGTCTGTTCATTCAGTGAGGAGCCTTCCGGGAGATCTACCCCAATGTATCGAATCAGTTCGGAATTGAATCCGTCCGGGTCAAATGCGGTGACATCAAATGAAAATGGCTCTTCTATATTGATACTAACCGGTTGCAGGGGAGTAAAACGGGGTGGAGTATTGTACGGACGAACTTCAATGGTAAATTCACGAGAATCATTTAGACCGGCAGGAGTGGAAGCTGTGATCGTAAATTGAAACTGGCCGGTTTGTCCTGATGAGGGTTGCCAGTAGAGAGACTGGCCCCGAATTCTCGCATTTTCAACTTGTGCTTGAAAAGCAAACTCGATTTTTGTTGGATCGTGATCACTGGTCAGTTCCAGTGGGATGAGGACGGGTCTCGGATAGGGAATGGTCAGATTTTCGATCGGCTTCAGTTCGGGAGAGGTATCAGCAGAGGCCCGCTCTCCGCGGTCGATGGCCGGAATGACCGGAGCAATTCGGTTGAACTCCGAAATCCACAGTTTCTGTCCGGTAACGGCAATCAGATTGCCCGCGTCTGTATCCTCTTTCCAAACTGTCGGTTCTCTTTCTCCAATCCAGAGTACACCGGATTCTGTCCGTACGACCCATTGATCTTCCCAGCCCAGGACTTTCATAGTGCTACTGTCCAGAGTTGAAATGGCTCTGGTGCGACCATTGGAGTCGATCAAAAACAGATCGCCATCCTGATTGCCTCCGACCAACTCCTGATTTGCCAGAAAAATCCGGTCGATCGGTTCGGTCAGCTCCACATTTCGTACGATCTCAAGAGGTGTATCATTATCACCGGGTTCTGTAATCAAAAGCTGCCTGTTGCCGGCCAGAATATAGAGGCGCGAGTTCTGGTCCGATACCAGATCCTGAACAGGAAGGTCGTTCAGCTCTTGCCCGAGTCTGGGTGTAGGCTCGCTATCCAGTTGATCCGGACTCTCAAGGGAAAGCTCTCCAAGGCCCCAATCCCCCAGAGCGATATAGATTCGATCTTCAAGTCGCTGCACAGAGCGCGGTCTGTCAGGCAGCTCAGTAGAGGAGTAGACACCGAGTACAGAGGTTGGCTCAACAACGGTTAATCTGCGTGAATTTCCGTACAGATAGGCAAACCGGGCATCTGCCTGGAGGATATCTCCCCGCTCTTGCATTCCTTCGGATGAATAGAGCCACTGAAGAGAGTCTGCGTAGGCTCGAAATACTACCAGTCCGTCCTGACGGGAGAGTACATAGAGGTGTGTGGAGGAACCCTCTATCGTGGCAATTGATGGTATGTCAAGTACCTGTTGTATATCCCGCTCCCAGGAGTTTTGTGCATTCAGAATAGTGGTTCCGAAGGCAACAGTATAGAAGATTGCGAAAAGCAGAAGGCGGAAGGGTAGAACTCCAGACTGTTTCATATAGTCACAACCAGTTGTTTGATTTGTACCACTGCAAGGTCTCTTCAAACCCCTTGTTCAGGGATATTTTCGGATGATAACCGAGTCTTTCTACTGCTTTTTTGTGATTGCAGGTCCACTCGAGTATCATTTCGTTTGCTTTCTCTTCATTCAGAACGGGGTAAATTCCAGCAAGCGATGCACTCTTTTCGACTACTTTGGCAATACCCCGAACCCAAGCTGGACGAATGTAAAACGTAAAAGGGTGTCGTTTCAGTATTTTACACGCCGATTCCCTCATTCGGTTCCAGTTGACCACCTCGGGGCCACTCATGAAATAGGTCTCCACCCCTGGCAGACTATTTTTGACAGAGAGAAGGATTCCGTCAACAAGGTCGTTAACGTGCACCAGTGACAGTCTGGGATGTTCTCCATCGCCGACAATCGGACAAAAGCCTCGATTAACCATTTTGAACCAGGTGAGAATCTGGTCTTCCCGGGGGCCGTACACAACCGGTGGCCGGATCATGGAAATAGACATGCCTTCCGGAGCCATCCTGTGGATGGCTTTTTCCATCTCGAGCTTGGAGTGTCCATACATGCTCATGGGCCGGCATGGATCGGACTCCGTTATCGGGGTGCCCTCACTCGGCCCGGCAGCTGCCAGTGAGGAGAGAATGGCTACACGGCGGACTCCTGCATCTGCTGCCAGATGCATCAGGTGCAGAGTGGCATCCACATTGGCTTTTTGAAAGGTTTGAGGATCCGGTGCCTTGAGGATGGCGGCATTATGAAACAGAGTATCAACCCCGTTCAGCCCTTCTTTAAGGGCTTCCGTATCCATCAGGTCTCCCGATATACGGCTGATCCGTTTTCCAGTCAGCCACTTTTCCCGATTTCTGACGAGGCATCGAATTTCATTATAGTCTTTATCCTCGAGAAGCCGGTCTGTCAGGTGACTTCCGATAAAACCTGTGCCGCCTGTAACAAATGCTTTCATTAAATCCTTATATTACTCAAATATGTATTGGCCGGGTGTTCTCCCGGAGGTCTGTTGGGTATTTTGTGTCCGGAGTACGCTTTCTGCAAAGATTGTGGGACGTTTTCGACGAGTCGTTCGGGTTGAACCACCCCATGGCCTGCCGGAAAAATCAACTCTGCACGGACCCAAGATACAAAGTTGAATGTTGCATTGGAAAATATATGGAAGGCTTCCGAATTGCTATTTTTACCGGTAACTACAACCACATTCGTGATGGTGTATCCCTGACATTGAATCGGTTGGTCCGGTATTTGGAAGAGGCCGGAAACGATGTGCTTGTTTTTGGGCCCAGTATTGACAATCCACCTATGGTTCATGAAGGAACCATGGAGGTAGTTCCCTCCATCTCCATGCCCGGCCGGCCCGAATATCGTATCTCTCTTCGGATGACAACTTCAAATCGTAAAAGACTGAAAGCGTTTGATCCGGACATCGTTCATATTGCAACTCCGGATCTTCTGGGACTTCAGGCGTTACGATGGGCTTGCCGGAGAAAAATTCCGGTCACCACTTCCTACCATACACATTTTTCGAGCTATCTGTCTTACTATAACCTTGGTTGGATAGAGGCATTGACTGTTCGATATCTAAAGTGGTTTTACGGTAAGGCCAAGCAGGTTTATGTGCCGGCTCCATCCATGATTGAAGAGATGAAATCACAAGGCTTTCTCGGTGACCTTCGGATTTGGGCCAGAGGAGTAGACCTCTCTCTGTTCTCCCCACGGCAGAGAGACTTGAACTGGCGAAGGAAATTGGGAGTTGACGACCGGGATCTGATTCTGCTGTTTGTGTCTCGGTTGGTTTGGGAAAAGAATCTGGATATTTATGCAAAAGCGGCAAAACAGGCGATGGCGCATGACAGTCGGATTCGCCCGATGGTGGTCGGGGACGGCCCTGCACTGGAGAGATTGAAAGAGATACTTCCTTCTGCGATCTATACCGGATTTCTTACCGGCGGGGATCTGGCGAGAGCCTATGCGAGCAGTGACATTTTCTTGTTTCCTTCGGTTACCGAGTCTTTTGGTAATGTAACACTTGAAGCGATGGCCAGTGGCCTCCCGTGTATTGTTGCGAATGCAGCCGGCAGTAAGTCGCTGGTCAATCAGGGAGAGAATGGTTATATCGTCGATGTATCCAGTGTGGATTCAGTTTCTACTGCTGTGATTCGGATGGCGGATGACGATTCGTTACGCAAATCGATGGGGCAGTTATCATTTGAAAAAGCTCAAAAATATAGTTGGAGTCAGATTAACGGGGAGTTGTTGGATAACTACAGGGAAGTACTGAATCGGAATGACTCGAAATAATACAGGCATTTGAAAATACTCTACATATCACATACAATTCCGCCGAAAAATCAACCTCTGGAAAGCGTTGGGGGGATGCAGAGCGTCAGTCTCCAGTTAATGAAGGCGATGGAGGAGATGGAAGAAGTCGAGCTTGAGACCCTGATACAGAGAACCCCATGGAAAAACATCGGGTATTCCACAACCGGGTTTCTGTTTCGTCTGCTTTATCTGATTCCTTCCGCTGTTGAGCGTTTCCGACCCGATGTGATTCTTTTTTCGTCCATGGTAACAGCTATTGTTGCTCCGTTTCTCTCCAGAAAAGTGGATACTCCGATGATTGCAATTAATCATGGGCAGGATGTTACTCTGCCGCTCTGGATCTATCAGAAATATCTGCCGGTTGTGTTTCGACATCTTTCTGGTGTGATCTCTGTATCTGAAGCGACCCGCCGAGAATCCATAAAAAGAGGGATGGCTCCGGAAAAGGGAATTGCACTTCCCAACGGGCTCGATCCTGCCCGAAGTGTAAATCTGCCGGCAGCTGATGTTTCGAGGAGGGTTTTGGCAGAGCAGTTCGGGATTGATAGTGATCCGGCCCGGCCATTGATTTTAACAGTAGGACGTCAGGTCAAACGAAAAGGTCATGCCTGGTTTATACGTGAGGTAATGCCCCTGCTTGCCGAAGAAGTCGAGTACCTTATTGTTGGAGATGGCCCGGAGTATGGGGTGATACAACAGCAGATCGAGGATTCCGGATTCGGGTCGAGAGTGTTTTTGACCGGTCGCCAGCCGGACGAGATTCTTCAGATGGCCTATTCGGCTGCCAATCTTTTTGTAATGCCGAATATCCCGGTTGAAGGTGATATGGAGGGATTTGGGATTGTACTTCTTGAGGCAAATCAGGCAGGGGTTCCCGCAGTAGCGTCCGATCTGGAGGGGATCAGAGATGTAATTACACAGGGAGTCAACGGATACCGGGTTCCTTATGGAGATGCAGAGGCGTTTGCTGAAAAGGTAAAATATGTGTTGAGCCATGAGCGGGAGTCTCTGTCTGTATCAGCAAAAGAGCATGTTTTGGAACAGTTCAGCTGGAATCGGGTAGTACGTGAGTATGTAGCCTTTTTACGGAGAGTTGCAGAAAATTCTCAATAGTTTATTGCCCCGGCAGAGGGGTGAAGTTTATTTGAAGGAATTATAAATGTGCCTATATTTAAAGGCTAAATGACAATGATCAAGCCGTTTATGATGGGTGAATCCAGACCCGATTTAAAAAAGTCAGATATTTTCAGGAAAGCCTATGAGTTTACCAAGGCCGAGGAGATCAAGGGACTGGGACTTTATCCATACTTTAAACCACTTCAGGCGACGGATGGCACGACTGTAAAAATCGAAGGCCGTGATGTGATCATGGCCGGCTCCAACAACTATCTTGGATTGACCAACGATCCAAGAACCATTGAAGCTGCGCAGAATGTGATTTCCACCTATGGAACGGGTTGCACCGGTTCCCGCTATCTGAATGGAACGCTGGATCTGCATTTGGAGCTTGAAGAGAAGCTTGCAGTATTTCTCAATAAGGAGGCCTGTGTTCTGTTCAGTACGGGCTATCAGACAAACGAAGGGACCATTCAGACTCTGGCCGGAAGAAATGACATTATTTTTTCCGACAAGGATAACCATGCCTGTATTGTTGTAGGAACACAACTCTCGAATGCAAAAACCGTTCGTTATCGACATAACGATATGGAGCAGCTTGAGATGTTGTTGGACAAGGCAGACCCTGATTCCGGAAAAATTATTATAAGCGACGGGGTTTTCTCCATGTCGGGTATGATTGCAAAAGTACCTGAACTTGTGAAGTTGTCGAAAAAATATGGTGCCAGGCTATATCTTGACGATGCACATGCCATTGGTGTAATTGGAGAGGGTGGAAGAGGTTCGGCATCTGTATATGATCTGATGGACCAGGTCGATTTGATCACCGGAACCTTTTCCAAGTCATTCGCTTCCCTTGGAGGGTTTGTGGTCGGGGAGCAACCGGTAATCGATTTTATACGGCACCATTCTCCTGCACATATATTCAGTGCAAGTATGCCGCCTGCAAATGTTGCAACGGTGCTGAAGGCACTTGAGATCCTGCAGGAAGAAACCTGGCGACTGGAGCGGCTCGAAGAGATTTCCAATTTTATGAGAAAAGAACTCAGAGCTCTCGGATTCAACGTCTGGACGAGCCAGACTCCGATCATCCCTGTTGTCATCGGTGATATGATGGACTGCTTTCAGTTCTGGAAAGACCTCTTTGAAGAGGGAGTGTATGTAAATGCGGTTGTTCCGCCGGCCGTCCCACAAAATCAGGCTCTTGTCCGGACAAGTTATATGGCGACGCACACCAATGAACACCTTGAAAAGGTGTTGAATGCATTTCGCAAGGTGGGTATTCGTCATGGCATTATCGATAATAATGGAAAGTCACTGCTGGACTAATAGACACGGAATGGACGGGAGTCGGCACCTATGACGGGAGTAACATTCGTCTCGACAAAAGCGGAAAAAGACCGGTTTATCCGATTTCCCTATCAACACTACAAGGGAGACACCTACTGGGTGGCTCCGCTTCTTCTTGAGCAGAAAAAACTGCTCGATGTGAAGAAGAATCCATTCTATCAGAATGCCGAAATCGCACTTTTTCTTGCCGAAGAAGATGGTGAGCCGGCCGGTCGAATCGCCGCAATTATCGACCATCGATTCAATAGGTATCATAACAGCTCAACCGGGTTTTTCGGGTTTTTTGAATCGATCGATTCGCGACCGGTAACTGAGCTTCTGTTTCGGGCGGCTGGAGATTGGCTCAAGGCTCGTGGAATGAATCGCATCACAGGTCCTGCAAATCCGAGTATGATGGACGAAGTCGGGATTCTTGTGGACGGATTCGAGTCCTATCCCTATCTGATGATGCCCTATCACAAACTGTATTACAACAACTTGCTCGAACGTGTCGGTTTGCAAAAAGAGATGGATTTATACGCTTACGAAGTATCTCAGGATACAGTGAACCGACAGCGAATGCAGCGAGCGGCAGATATTGTCCGGAAAAGAACTCCGGGGCTTGCCATTCGCCCGATTGATTCGAAAAACCTAAAAAAAGAACTTGAGATCGTTCGACATATATTCAATGAGTCCTGGAACGAGAACTGGGGCTTCATTCCGGTCTCCATGGAAGAGCTTGAAGCGATGGGAGAGAACTTGAAAATGATTCTGGATGTTCAGGTGGCCCATATTGCAGAAGTGAATGGAGAGCCGGTAGCCTTCTCCATCGCCTTTCCAGACTATAACCAGGTGTTTCGAAAGATGAACGGTCGGCTTTTCCCTT
Organism: Balneolaceae bacterium; assembly: GCA_040905245.1. GTDB lineage: Bacteria > Bacteroidota > Rhodothermia > Balneolales > Balneolaceae > JBBDRX01. Next base: position 40,299 of record JBBDRX010000039.1, read on the forward strand.
CCGGAATTTTTAAACTTCTGTGGTACCGACGAAAAATTGATCGGATACGTACCGCACTGATGGGTGTGTTGCCTGCATATCGTGGAAAGGGAATTGATGCACTCCTTCATCAAAAAGCTATCGATAATGGTTTGAAGGTTGGTTACCATGCCTCCGAATTGAGCTGGATTCTGGAGAGCAATACCGAGATGATTCGGGTAGCTGAAAAAATTGGCGGAACACGTACCAAGACCTATCGTTTTTATCAGAAGGAGCTTGTTTAGGCAGGTTCCTTCCCGGTTCCATCTCTCCATTTTTATTCAAAATTCTGTACATTTGACTTCCCTGTACGAATTTGAACCAGTAACGAAAGATTGACCGAATTATGAGTGAGTTTCGTGTGGAAAAAGACTCCATGGGCGAGGTGAGAGTACCTGCTGATGCATACTACAGTGCTCAGACACAACGTGCATTTGAAAATTTCCCGGTTAGTGGGATCAGATTCGACAGGGACTTTATTAGGGCATTGGGCTATGTGAAACAGGCCGCTGCCCTGGTAAATGGAGAACTTGGCCATCTCGATAAAAATGTCTCCAAAGCGATTAGCCGGGCTGCTGGTGAGGTAGTCGAAGGGAAACTCGATGATCACTTTGTTGTGGATATTTTCCAGACCGGATCCGGTACGTCCACCAATATGAATGCGAATGAGGTGATTGCCAATCGGGCAAACGAGTTGAAGAATGGAACGGATGAGGCGATTCATCCGAACGACCACGTCAATTTTGGCCAATCGTCCAATGATGTGATTCCCACTACAATTCGTGTCGCAGCATGTCTCTCCTGCCGAAATGCACTTCTTCCCTCACTTCAGCATCTTCATCAAGCCCTGCTGGAGAAAGGAGAGGAGTTGAAAGAGGTGGTCAAGACCGGCCGGACCCATCTGATGGATGCGATGCCGATCACAATGCAACAGGAGTTCAGCGGGTATGCACGGCAGGTAGCTCTTGGAATGGAGCGGGTCGAATCTGCGCTGAAGAGGTTGCGGGAACTACCACAGGGAGGGACAGCAGTCGGAACCGGGATCAACACGCATCCGGATTTTGGCCGGCGATTTGCCGAAACAATCTCTGAATTGACCGAGGAGTCATTTCAGGAGGCCGAAAACCATTTTGAAGCACAGGCAACGGTGGATGCTCCTGTAGAGATGAGCAGTCAGTTGAAAACAGTTGCAGTAGGCCTGATGAAGATTGGAAATGATCTTCGATGGATGAATTCCGGTCCCAATACCGGCCTGGGTGAAATCGAGTTGGAAGCTCTTCAGCCCGGTTCATCGATTATGCCCGGCAAGGTTAATCCCGTGATTGAAGAGTCTCTCACAATGGTTTGCGCTCAGGTCATTGGTAATGATGCAACGATTACTGTGGCAGGTCAGTCAGGTAATTTTGAGTTGAACGTCATGCTTCCGGTTGTAGGACACAACCTGCTTGAATCAATACGGATTCTTGCCAATGCAGCCAGAAATCAAGCAGATCGCTCGATTCGAAATTTCAGTGTCCGGGAAGATCGTCTGAAGGAAATGGCCGGCAAAAACCCGATACTGGTGACAGCATTGAATCCGCTGATCGGATACGATCTTGCTGCAAAGATAGCCAAGAAGGCCTACGCGGAAGGGCGTACTGTGCTGGATGTGGCAAGAGAGATGACGTCGCTCTCTGACGAAGAGTTGAAGCGATCATTAAATCCGATTAACATGACCCGTGGCGGTTTTATGGATTGATTCTATATGGAATGTGTGTTGTTTTTTTGAAGAGCAATTACGCATTTGCTGCAGAAGATGGTAATTCAGCGAGCCATCGATCTGTCGAACACGATTGAGAAAAATTCACAGGCAATTATGGCTGACTCAGAGGCAACACTATCGAAGCAGAAATATTCGAAGAAGAGAGTAGCCGAAATCTTGAATGACTACAAGATTGCTCGTGTCAGCCGTGAAATGTCTCTTCTTGGGCGTCGGGATGTTTTGTCCGGCAGAGCTAAATTCGGAATTTTCGGAGATGGAAAAGAGATTCCTCAGATTGCGATGGCCAAACAGTTTCGCGAAGGGGACTTTCGCTCCGGTTATTACAGAGATCAGACCTTTATGCTTGCAATCGGCGAGTTGACGGTCGAACAGTTTTTTGCTCAGCTGTACGCGAATCCGGATATCAGTGAAGAACCCAGCTCTGGTGGCAGGCAGATGAATGCACATTTTGCCACCCGCCTGCTGGAGAAGGATGGGGCGTGGAAACCACAGACCAGTATGAAAAATACGGCTTCGGACCTTTCACCAACGGCCGGTCAGATGGCGAGACTGCTCGGACTCGCCCAGGCGTCCACGATTTACAGGCATCATCCCGTTCTGAGAGAGCATACAGACTTTTCTGTGAATGGAAATGAGGTTGCATTTGGGACCATCGGAGATGCCAGTACCAGCGAGGGAGTTTTTTGGGAGACTGTGAATGCCGCAGGCGTACTTCAGGTGCCACTCGTACTCTCTGTCTGGGATGATGGGTATGGTATCTCTGTTCCTACTTCCTATCAAACGACCAAAGCAAGTATTTCGAAAGCTTTGAAAGGTTTCCAGAGAACAAAGAACGAGCCTGGTCTGGAGATCCTTACGTGTAAGGCCTGGGACTATCCGGAATTGGTTCAAACCTATGAAAAGGCTGTTGAACTGGCCCGGAAAGATCATATCCCGGTATTGGTGCACGTGGAGGAGGCGACTCAACCTCTGGGCCACTCTTCTTCGGGCTCTCATGAACGTTACAAGTCGGAAGAACGGCTCGAATGGGAAGAGGAGTATTGCTGCTGCCGGAGAATGAGAAACTGGATTTTAGAGGAGGGAATCGGCTCGGAGAAGGATCTTGAGGCCATTGAAGAAGAGGCCACTGCAGAAGTGAAAGAGGCAAAAGAACGGGCCCTGGATTCATTTCAGAGTGATATTGATGAAGAGAGGCGCTCCCTCTTGCAGGTGCTGAAACGTGTATCTGAAGAGCACAGAGAGTCTGGGGTGGACCGTCTGGCCAATGAGTTGAAAAAGCAGAGAGGACCGCTTCGAAAGGACATCATACGGACGGCCAGACGCATTGTACGCCGATTGAGGGGTACAACATCACTCAGTCGGACCGAGCTTCTTCAGTGGTTGGAGTCGATGGAGGAGTTGAACCACAAACGGTTTAACAGCCTTCTCCATATTGAAGGTGAGAGATCTCCACTGCGGGTCGGTGCGATCTTGCCAACCTATTCAAAGAAATCGAAAATGGTTGACGGAAGGATCGTATTAAGAGACAACTTTGAGCAGCTTTTTAAGAACTATCCGGAGTTGGTGACCTTTGGCGAAGATACCGGAATGATGGGAGATGTGAATCTTGGTATGGAAGGGCTCCAGTCGAAGTTCGGAGAGCTTCGGATTGCTGATACGGGAATTCGGGAGAGTACCATACTGGGGCAGGGTATTGGACTCGCACTCCGCGGTTTGCGGCCGATTGCGGAGATTCAGTACCTGGACTATCTTCTTTACTGTTTTCAAGGTATGAGCGATGATCTGGCAAGCCTTCACTACCGGACTGCCGGCGGACAGGCTGCACCGGTAATCATTCGAACACGTGGCCACAGACTGGAAGGAATCTGGCATGCTGGTTCACCGATGGGAATGATTTTGAATGGTATTCGGGGTATACATCTCTGTGTTCCGAGAACATTGACCGAAGCTGCAGGAATGTATAATACGCTACTAAAAGGAGACGATCCGGCTCTGGTAATTGAACCGTTGAATGCATACAGGAAAAAAGAGCCAATACCGGATAATCTGGGTGAGTTTACGGTTCCTTTGGGGATACCAAAGGTGCTGTCCGATGGAGTGGATGTGACGATTGTGTCCTACGGACCCACATGTACAATTGCCGAGAATGTGCTTCCGGAGCTGAACGATGCAGGGATTTCAGTCGAGTTAATTGACGTCAGAACCCTTTTGCCTTTTGACAGAAATGGAACCATTCTGAAGTCACTCAAAAAAACCAATCGGATTCTGTTTCTGGATGAGGATGTTCCGGGTGGTGCAACTGCTTATATGATGTATCACGTAATTGACGAACAAGGCGGATTCAACTATCTGGATAGTGCAGCTACCTGTTTGACAGCCAAACCACATCGAACTGCATTTGCCACCGACGGGGACTACTTTACCAAGCCATCCGCTGATGACATTTTTGAGGCGGTGTATGACATGATGCACGAATCCAATCCTTCAAAGTTTCCCGCACTTCGGGAATAATCTCCTCATTTTATCAAAGTAAATTCCGATTTTATCCGGAATTATTCGGAGAGATACTCTTCCCGTTTAGAAAAAAATTCGAACAGCTCAGACTATCCAGTCGATGAAGAGAAAAATCCAGACCAGGGGAATGTAGACAAAAGAGGAAAACATGAGTGACCGGGCTGTCGAATGGTCCCGGTGGATAGCGAACCGGACTCCGTGGTAGAAGAACAAGCCGGTTGTTAAGAGGGAACCTGCCAAAAAGATGACTCCAGCCAAATCCATGACATAGAGTTTGTAGACGGTTGGAAACAAAATCAGAAGTGGAAGGAGTACCCAGATAGATGTTATTACTCCGTTTCTGTCTCTTTTTGGAAGCATTTGAAATCCGGCATGTTCATAGTCTTTTCTGCATACCCAGGCGATGGACATCACATGGGGAATTTGCCAGCAGAACAGGATCCCGAATAAAATCCACATACCGTGCTCAAAAATGGTGCCGCTCGCGGCGGCCCATCCACCGACAGGAGGGAGTGCGCCTGGTATGGCCCCGACAAAGACATTCAGCGCCGATATCCGTTTTAACGGTGTGTAAGCCCAAAGATAGATGACAGCGGT
>JBBDRX010000040.1:0-8288 GCA_040905245.1 Balneolaceae bacterium
CTTTCGGCCTTATTGGTTTGATCGCCCATCACTTGTTCGAATAACTCCTGATAGGATTCGAAACTGAGATTGGCATCTACCTCTTCCAGCTTTTCAGGTGACCAGACTTCAATACGTTCCCCACTCCCGATAAAGATGGCTGTTTTGTCGATACCGGCCCATTCCATCAGATGAGAGGGGAGGGGGATGCGATTCTGTTTGTCGAGAGAAAAGTCTTCTGCAAATCGTAAAAAATTTCGTTTTACCGTCCGGCCTTCTCTTGTAAAACTGTTTATTCCGGCCAACTTCTGTTCTACCTTTTCCCATTCATCGCTCGGGTAGAGATACAGACACGGCTCGAGCCCGCGCAGGAGCGTAAAATTCTCCTGCGCCTCCGGACGGAGGATTTTACGTAGCTTTGCCGGAAAGGCAACACGGCCTTTGGCATCCACGCTGTGTTCATATTCCCCTTTGAAACCAGGCAAGGGCGATGAGGGTTTGGTGTTCGGATTGATTCGACAACGGGTACAGATTGCTAACGCGGGCTCTTTATTTCTCCCACTATTCCCCACTTCTCCCCACAATGTACCCCAAAGGGAATCAATATGTCAAGCATTATTGAAAATAGAAGAGAAAGTTCACTCAACGGCAGCTTGTATTTTTAATAGACTGTCGTTGATATGGAAATCTTTAAGAGAGATTGTACAAAATCATGATGGGATACACACATATATTGTATATGTAAAAATGTGGATAACTTTCTCTCTGTGGGGATACTGTAGATATGTACAGCCGGAATGAGCTGGAGGAAATGGTGTGTAGATGCGTAAACTGGAAAGGGTCAGAGGTGGTTGACGATTTTCTGTATATCGGCAAGAACGCCAGCTGCGGTGACCTCTTTACCGGCGCCAGGTCCCTGAATAATCAGGGGTTGATCGTAATATCGACGGGTGCGAATCTGAACCAGATTGTTGGTACCCGTCAGGCTTCCCAGGGCAGAGGTCTGGTTAACGGCCTCAATGCCAATGGATACGTTCCCATTGGAGAGGGATCCTGTGTATCGAAGGGTTCGTTTATTTTGCAGCTCCTGTGCGATTCGGTCGCTCCATTCCGTATCGTACTCTGGAAAGCGGGAGATAAACTCATTGGCATCTACTCGTTTCAGTTCGTCGGGAATCAGAGATTGTACATCTATCTGGCTACGCTCCAGTGGCAATCCACAAGTTCTGGCGATGATCAGGAATTTGCGGGCAACATCCTCACCGGAGAGATCGTCTCTCGGATCGGGTTCGGCATAGCCGAGTTTCCGGGCCTGGAGGACAGCTCGGCTGAACGGGCTTCCCTGCTCAAGTTCGTTGAAGAGATACGTCATGGTTCCAGATAGCACACCGGTTACGTCCACAATTTCGTCTCCGCTCTCCAGCAGGTTCTCGATCGAGTGAATGACCGGCAATCCGGCACCGACGGTAGCTTCATAGTAGTAGTTGATACCTCTGTCGTCTGCAGCCCGCTTCAATTTAGAGAAGTATTCGAACTCCAGTGTATTGGCAATTTTACTCGGTGTTACAACATGAATACCCGATTCCAAAAGTTCCAGATAGAGATCGGCGACCTCTCTGCTTCCGGTGACATCCACAAAGATCAAGGGGCGGTTTTCCTGCCGAATCTCTCGAAGGTGAGTCAGGATTTCACTCCAGTTTTTTGCCCTCCCTCCATACAGTTCATCCGTCGAGACCTCCTCTTCACGCCACTTTACTTTCGTGTTATTGCACAGTCCGATGACATGAAGATCGTAGCGGCGATGATCCAGCTGATTCAGCTGTTTAATGAGCGTACCGCCCACAGCCCCCACACCGGCTATGAAGAGGTTGACCGACCGGGATCGGAAGTGAGCCTCGCCACCCGGCAGTTGTTTCAGTGAAAAAGTACGCAGGCTTCCGGATGGTGCCATTGTTCAGAGAACCTCCGATCTGAATTGATTGAAAAATTCTGTTGTGAGACGGTTAAGCTGTTCGAATTCGATCAAAAACGCATCATGACCGTGGACCGACTCGATCTCGCCAAACTCACCGGCTTGCAGTAGTCTTGCCAGCTCTCGCTGTTCTGCAACCGGATAGAGCAAATCGGTATCGATTCCGACAACCAGTATCGGAATGGAAATTTGTGCCAGAGTCTCTTCGAATGTTCCCCGCCCTCTGGAGATATCGTGCGTATCCATCGCCCGGGTGAGTGTGATATAGCTGTTTGCATCGAAACGGTCGACCAGTTTTTTCCCCTGATAGTTCAGGTAGGACTCTACCTGAAAGAGAGAAGTGTCCGGCTGCAGCTTTCGCCCGAATTTCGATTCATAATCCCCTGGGGCACGGTAGCTGAGCATCGCCATCATTCTGGCATTGGAAAGTCCCCGGTCAGGGGAGGAGTCCGGCTTATAATACCCGCCGTGCCAGTTCGGATCGTTAAAGATGGATTGACGCTGTACATGGCTGATTCCGATCGCCCAGGGTGTATGGCATTTGCCCATGGCCATCGGGATAGCCGACCGGACTCGTGAATCCATGGCGGCAAACTCGAGTGCCTGCATACCTCCCATGGATCCGCCAATAACCGTCTCAATACCCTGGATATTCAGATCGTCCAGAACCTGTTGTTGAAAACGGACCATATCCCGGATGGTAATGGGTGGGAAGCCTGCCAGAAATGGTTTTCCGGTATCCGGATTTACAGATAGAGGGCCAATGGATCCGTAACAGCTTCCCGGGACGTTGATACAGATAACAAAATGTTCGTCGGTTTGAACCAGTCCATGTTCATTAAAAAAACCGGGAAACCATTCATCTGCATGGATATTCCCGGTCAAAGCGTGGCAAATTACGATGACATTGGTTTTGGAGCGATTCAGTTTGCCCCAGGTTTTGAACGATACATCGGCCTGTTCGAACCGGTGGCCCGATTCGGTTACAAAGGATTGGCTTAACGTAGTCTGGACGACGTTCTCGTTCATGTCCTTAAAAATAACAGACAGCAAGCCACCCCGCCACTCTGAAGATACCGTTGCGGACAGAATCTCATCGGTGTGACGGAGCGGACGTGCTGTCGGTAAACGTTTTATGGTTGGTTGTTCAGTCGATGCTTGTCAAATCGCTTTGAAGGCCTCTTCAAAGTCTTCGATAATATCATCGATATGTTCCAGCCCAACGGATACACGAACCTGATCCTTTTTCACACCGCCGGAAAGCTGTTCAGTATCGCTAAGCTGCTGGTGTGTTGTGGATGCAGGGTGGATAACCAGTGTTTTTGCATCACCCACGTTGGCCAGATGGCTGGAGAGCTTGACGTTGTCAATGAAAGCCCGTCCCGCTTCATACCCACCTTTGACGCCGAAGTTCAATACAGATCCGAAACGCCCTTTAACCAGATATTTTTTGGCTTGTTCATGGTACGGATGATCCGGCAGTCCGGTATAGTTGACCCACTCTACAGCATCCTGTTGGGTGAGCCACCGGGCCAGTTCCAGTGCGTTTTCGTTGTGCCGTTCCACTCGAAGGGAGAGAGTTTCCAGTCCCTGAAGCAACAGGAAGCTGTTGAAAGGAGATGGGGCAGAACCAACGTCGCGAAGACCCTCGACCCGGGCGCGAATGGCAAAAGCGATATTCCCAAACGGGCCGTCTTCACCGAAGACTTCCCAGAACTTCAGGCCATGGTAGGCCGGCGACGGATCGGTAAAGAGCGGATAGTTTCCATTGCCCCAGTTGAAGTTCCCTGCATCTACAATGACGCCGCCAATACTGGTTCCGTGGCCGCCGATCCATTTTGTAGCAGATTGAACAACCACATTGGCTCCGTGATCGATCGGCCTTGCAATGGCTCCAGCGGCGCCAAATGTGTTGTCCACGACAAGTGCGATACCGTGCTTTTTGGCCAACCTGGAGAGTCCTTCAAAGTCGGCAACGTTTCCACGCGGGTTCCCAATGGACTCCACATAGATCGCTTTGGTATTCTCATCAATGTGCTTGGCAAACGCTTCAATCGTGTCTTCCTCTGCAAATTGAACATTGATTCCCAATCGGGGCAGGGTGACCTTAAACTGGTTGTAGGTTCCGCCATAGAGGAAAGGTGTGGAGACAATATTGTCCCCCGCCTGGGCCAGAGTGGCGATGGTCAGGAACTGGGCAGACTGTCCTGATGCCGTACCGACCGCCATGACTCCACCTTCCAGAGCCGCGATGCGTTTTTCAAACACATCCGTAGTCGGGTTCATAATTCGGGTATAGATATTTCCAAATTCCTTTAGCCCGAACAGGTTTCCGGCATGTTCCGTATCGTCGAACTGGTACGAAGTGGTCTGGTAGATCGGCACGGCACGGGACCCGGTTGTCGGATCCGGCTCCTGGCCGGCATGGAGTTGAAGGGTTTCAAATTTCAAGTTTCGCTCGGATTTTTCAGTGCTCATAATTCAATTAAATTTTCGGTTCGTATGGTTTGACGACTGGACATAAAAAAAAGCCACTTACGCGATCTGTCCTGTTTGGGAGATAGAGTAAGAGGCTCTGTTATCCAGTTGCCAAAAAGGCACCTCGCAACTCATCTTTTCCCCAAAAAAAGGGCAGGATTTAGCACCTGGCCTCCCGATTACTCGGAAGCGGTTGCTAAGGGTTCAACGGGCCTGGTCCCTCCACCTTTCTCGATAAGAGCTTATTTTGAAAAGAACGACTGTGCATCAAAACAAAAAAGCCCTCGATCAAGTCGGAGGGCTTTGCACGTTAAAAACTTGTGACCAGAATCCCTCCTCTGCTATATACAGATACAGCAACAGCACATCATTTCACATGACATGTTGTTGGCAGAGGAAGTATTTTGAGTTTTGTTTTTCATCACGAGCCAAATATACCCAAGATTTCGTTGGATGCGAAATTTTTTTTCTTCAACTTCTTTTCAAGTGTCCAAATGGGAAATAACTGTCCTGTAAATCATCTGAATCGAATGACTATTGAATAAACCTTCTGTCTTATGAATATAGTGACCAGACAATTCTTTACTATACTCCCATTCTTTGTGGTGCCTCTGCTATTTGTCTCTTGTGGTGAGGCCTCTTCATCCAAAACTTCTGCAACAACAGCACCGGATCCGCAGGAAATTCTGGATCGGGAAGGCGATCGTGTGGCGATTTTGGAAGCACAGGATTATAATGCGCTGGAGGCATTGATGACCGCCACCAGTACCTATACTCATTCCAACGGCTTGATAGATACCCGGGATCAATTATTGAACACCCTGCGCTCCGGCGATGTGATCTACCGAAGTCTGAATCATCACGATGTCCAAGTTCGATTCATTGCACCAACAGTCGCCGTTCTTAATGGAAAAAGTGATTTGGTGGTCAGCATCCAGGGGGAAAATCAGGACGTTTATCTCCAGTTTACGATTATCTATGTAAAAGAAGATGGAGTCTGGTCATTCGAAGCGTGGCATTCCTCTCCACGTCAATCCTGAATTAGCGAGAGAGCTATTCACTACAACAGATGGAGCTGACTGGATCATATTGAAGTGGGTTGAACCTGTTTTTGCTTCGGGTCGAACCGGTTCAGCCCGAGTAGCCGAGATTTCGAACCCAGTCCGCTTTTTCGCGCCACTTCTCCCGTACTTTGACGTGCAAATCCAGATAGACTTTTCTACCCGTAAACGTTTCAATGGATTCGCGGGCGGAGATGCCCAGTTTCCGGATCGCCTTTCCCTTTTTCCCGATGAGCATCCCTTTTTGGGATTTTCGGTTTACGACGATATTGGCACTGATCATATCCAGCTCTTCCTGCTCTTCATACTGAATGACCTCGACGGTGCAGGAGTAGGGGATCTCTTCATGAAATTGCAGAAAGATCTGTTCGCGGATCAGCTCGGCGGCAAAAAAGCGCATCGGCTGTTCACTCAGGATATCACCAGGGTAATAGGCCGGGCCGGGTGGAATCGCCAACCGTAGATCGTTCAAAAGTTTCTCTGTTCCATCTCCGTGGAGCGCGGATATCAGGTAGCTGTTTGCAATAGTCACCTTTTCCCGAATCTCCTGTTCCAATTTTGCAGCCTGTTTCTCAGGAGCCCGGTCCGATTTATTGATGACCAGCCACACCGGCTTACTGATTGCGGAGAGAAACTCCATACCCTGCCGGGGAGGGGTGGCATCGGTACCGTCTACAATAAAGAGAATGATGTCTGCGTCTTTTTTTGCCTTGTCCACAAAACGCATCATCACCTCCTGAAGCTCATACGCCGGGGTCAGAACACCGGGTGTATCCAGAAAAATCATTTGCGAGTCCGGATCACTGTAGATACCGAGAATCTGATGGCGTGTTGTCTGGGGTTTGTGTGTGGTGATCGAAATTCGGCTCCCGAGAAACCGGTTCATCAAGGTCGATTTTCCCGCATTCGGATTTCCGATCAGGGCTATATATCCGGACCGGTGCTCCTTCGCAGATTCTTTGGATGGAGTGTCGGCACTCATTATTTCCCCTCCGGGCCGGAAGGGTCCTTCTGCTGATTACCTGGGTGGTTCATTGTGGCGATATAGGCCTTCACCGCCTGTTCCAATCCCATAAAAAGTGCATCGGAAATCAGTGCATGGCCAATGCTGACGTCCTGAAGCCAGGGGACGGTTCTGAGAAAGTCGGGCAGGTTATTGAGGTTGAGTCCATGACCGGCATTAACACGCATGCCAAGATTGTGAATGGTTTCGGCCGCTGCTCTGAGCCGGTCAAGTTCTGACGATCGCTCTTCGGGGGAAACGGCGTTGGCATACTGGCCTGTGTGCAGTTCAATGACGGGTACACCCAAATCGGCAGCGATCTCAATATGCTCTGTTACCGGGTTCAGAAAGAGGCTTACATCGGTTGATGTGCCTCTGAACGAGGGGAGTACACGGCTACAGAAATCCTTTTGGAGCCTGGTCATGTCGAGCCCGCCTTCTGTGGTTAGCTCCTGTCGATTCTCCGGAACCAGAGTCACCAGGTCCGGCTCGATGTCCAGACAGAGTTCAATCATTTCGTCTGTCGCGGCCATCTCGAAATCGAGCAGTCCGTTAACAGTTTCTTTCAGTCGATGAACATCCTCGTCCCGGATATGCCGGCGGTCTCCGCGCAGGTGAAACACAATTCCGGCCGCTCCTGCTTTTTCACAGACTTTTGCCGCTTTGACCGGGTCGGGGTAGCCCTCTCCCCGGGCATTCCGAAGAGTGGCGACGTGATCGATGTTGACGAGTAGTTGTCTCATATCGGGTCGATTCCGCGAGACCGGTTGTCAGGATCGTTTGATCCACTTCCAGGTCAGTGAGCCTGCAGCTCCGGACAGGGCGCCGATTCCCATCGCAACCGGCAGAGCAAGGGTCAGTTGCCCGTGTACATAGTTTGATATCAGAATGCTGCTGACGAACATTGTGACCACGGCGACTACATAGCCGATGGTAAATGACCCTACCATGTCCCGCATCTTCAAATTAATGAAAAGCAGGGAGACCACGGAAGTTCCGATTCCAATCAGGAGCCAGACGCTGAGAAACGAAATGTCCGTGAAGTCGACCTGTCTTGGCGCCCGGGTCCACAAGGGAAGCCCGCCGCCGAGTGTGGAGATCAGCACAGCAATCGTTTTGTAGTTCTGTCGTGTGGTCTCGATCAATGTTGTGCTCCAATACGGTGACAGAGCGGCCGGATTTGCTCTGTTGTACCTGTGAAATTATCGTCTATCGTTCGAGTCGTTCCCGAACCTCGCGAATCTCTTCTGTGGTGACTTCGGAGGCGTCATTTCCAAAGTTTGACCGAATATAGGTCAGGATCTGGGAAATCTGTTCATCATCCAGAAAGTTGTGAGCCGGCATCGGCATGTTATAACTTTCTCCCCGGACTGTAATTTGGCCATCCAGCCCCTGAAGTACAATACCAATTAATCGTTGTTTGTTTCCGGTTACCCAGTCGGTCTCTTCCAGTGGTGGGAAACGCGGCGGATTTCCGCTGCCATCCGAGGCGTGGCAGGCCGAGCAATAGGTTCTGTAGAGTGTCTCGCCACCAAGTTCCGCTTCGTCCTCCAGGCTGTCCTCTACCGGGTGAGGTCTTTTAATGTTCGGAGCTGTCTCTTTCTCCTGTTGCATACGGGCCCGGTCTGCTTCACCAAAGGCTTCCTTGTCTCCAGTGTACATCACACGCCAGATCTTGCCAACAACCGAATCCGAGATATAGAGAGAACCGTCCGGCCCGGTGGCAAACGCCATCGGGCGGTGAGCGGCATCACGTGTATTTCTGATGGAGTCGATTTGAGCAAACCCGTTGGCA
>JBBDRX010000041.1:0-8188 GCA_040905245.1 Balneolaceae bacterium
GTTTGTTCTGTAGTTAATTCGCAGATTGGATAAAAGTTTCGAGGCTTGTTCTTTTTCCAGTCCGGTTAGCGACGGTACATAAGAGATGAGTCCGGAATCCACCTGATTTTCCGGTGTGACCGCCCGGCGAACATTATTATCTAGACCGACGATTCGCTTGGTCATCTCTTTAAAAATCATGCCGGCAGTATATCCGCCATAAAAACTGGTTTTTGGTTCATCCAGCATAACAAGTATCGTGTATCTGGGTTCTTCGACGGGAAAAAAACCTGCAAATGAAGCGCGATAAGCATTTTGATAGCTGCCATCGATAAATTTTTGGGCAGTTCCCGTTTTTCCTGCAATACTCAGGCCTTCTACCGACGCCCAGCTTGCTGTTCCCGAATCACCGACAACCTCCTGAAATACGGGCATCAGCTTCTCAATCGTCTCTTTTTTGGCTATCCGCCTGACTTTGGATGGCCGGTTGATCTTGACAGTTTTCCCGAATTCGTCCGATATACGCTCGACGAGATAAGGTCTCATCATCTGTCCTCCATTTGCAAAAGCGGCATAAGCCTGTAAAATCTGTAGCGGTGTCGCCTGAACTTCATATCCGATGGAAAGCCAGGGTAAAGTTACGCGGCTCCATTCGAAAGGTCTCCGAAGCTTTCCGGTTTCTTCATTTGGAAGATCAATGGATGTGGCAGTGCCGAAGCCAAGATTTCGTGCATACTGGTAGAACACCTGAGGTGACAATCTCATTGCAATTTCTGAAACGGCGATATTGGATGATTTTGCAATGGCCTGGGTGAAATCGACGGTCCCCAGAGGATCATGATCTCTCATCATCTGTCCGTAAATCTCTTTCTGGCCGTTTTCGGGTGTCTCAAATACTTCATCAAAATCCACGACACCCTGTTCAACTGCAGCGATAGCTGTAACCAGTTTAAATGTAGACCCCGGTTCGATGATGTCCGAGACAGCGTAATTCCGACGGTTCTCGTTCTCTCTGGATGCAGGAGCATTCGGATCATAATCCGGATAATTGGCGATGGCCTTGATCGCCCCTGAACGCGGGTCCATGACAATAGCGGTTCCGTAATTGGACCGGGTCTGTTCCACTCCGGCCTTTAATTCCTCTTCTACAATCGCCTGAACGAAAGCATCAATGGTTGTATGTAGCGAATGTCCCTGAATAGGCATCTTCCGGGGTGCACCCACATACGAGAAAATCCGGTTTGAACGATCACGCCTTACTTGCTGCAGTCCGTCTTCCCCACTCAGTAGTCGGTTATAACTGGCTTCCAGTCCTGTCATGCCATTCAGGCTGTGATCTACAAATCCAAGTACATGTGAGGCCAGAGATTCGAACGAATAGGTCCGGCGATACTCCTCCTCAAGAATAATTCCGCGTGCATTCAGTTCCATAATGTCGTCATAGGCATTTACATCAATACTTCTTTCCAGAACGATATATCTGGAGCCGGAAGATGCGTTCCGGATCTGATTCATATACGCAGAGGCTGGCTTCCCGGTATGCCGGTTCAGAATACGGCTCAGTTCAATAAACTGATCATTCCTTGCACCAGGAGCCAGTGGATCCACGGCAATCTTGTAGGCGACGGAGTTCGCTGCCAGCTGACTTCCGCCGGAATCATAAATGGATCCCCGCTGTGCCGGTATACTGATATAATTGATGGTCTGGCTGTTCCAGAGTTCCCGCAGGTTTTCACCTTCATTCACATTGATCCTTACCAATTGAACCATGATGGCTGTGGGAAGGAGCAGAATCAGTCCCAGGACAACGAATATTCTGCTCAATATGGCTGTACGTTCGTTCACCAGGCTGACTCACTTTTTCATAATGATTATTTGATCCGCAGGGCCGGCATTGATAAAGCCCTGATCACGAGCTCTTTGATAGATCTCTTTGGGGCCTACCATCCGGTCATAGGCCAGCCGTTTTTCAGCGTACTGGCGATTTACCTTGTTGTACTCGTTTTCCAGCTGTTGCACTTCCTGTAGTATTTGCTGTGTACTAAATACATGTGTGATGTAGAAAAGCCCACAAATTCCGATCAGGAAACTTGTGAGAATAATCTTCCAGGGGGTAATTGCCGGAAGATTTATAGCAGATGTATCATCTGTCTTCTTACGTTTGCCATAATGGGGAATATGGCCGCCTGTAATAGAACCGTTGCCCCCGTTTTTTTTCTTTGCAGTCCTCAGATTTTTAAGCAGTCTCTTTTTATTTGGGGCAGCTGCCCGGCGGTTCTGTTTTACTTTGGGTCCGGAGAGAGTGGTTTGCATAAACATCACTGAACCTCTTCTGATTTCTGTGCAATCCGGAGTTTTGCACTTCTGGATGCAGGGTTCATTGAAATCTCTTCGTCTGTTGGAGTGATCACCTGTTTAACGACCGGTTTTATCTGACTGATTTCGTGACCGTAGAAATCTTTTTCAATTCTGCCTTCGTGATTGCCGCTTTTGAAAAATATTTTCACGATGCGGTCTTCCAGCGAGTGGTACGAGATTGCTGCTATTCTCCCGCCCGGCTTAAGAAGCGAAAGACTCTCCTGGAGAGCGGTTTTCAACATCTCCAGTTCCTGATTCACCTCAATACGGACTGCCTGGAAAACTCTCGCCAGGGATTTCACAGTCTGGGGACCATAAACAACCGCTTTAACGGCTTCACGCAAATCTGCTGTGGTTTCCAGCGGTCTGTTTTCTATAATGGAGGAGGCAATCCGCCGGCTCATTCGCTCCTCTCCCAAATGAAAGATGACATCTCTCAGTTTTTCGTAAGAATATTCATTGACAACCTGCCAGGCAGACAAACCGGTACGTTCACTCATACGCATGTCCAGGGGCCCCTCGTTCTGAAAACTGAAACCCCTTTCCGGTTCACGAATCTGGTGGGTTGACACGCCCAAGTCAAATAATATGCCGCTGATCCTGCCATGGATCTCTGGTGGCAGCAGGGTGGATAAAAAGCCAAAATTCCCTTCAACCGGAAGAAAGCGGGAGTCTTCTCCCAATTTGGCGACAGCCTCTTCGAGTGCATCCCTGTCCTGGTCAATTCCATAAACCGAGGCGCCGCTGCCAACCCGTGCCAGTATTTCCCTGCTGTGACCTCCGCCCCCCAGAGTAGCATCGACGTAGATTCCTTCAGTATCTGTGATTAACAGGTTAACGGAACGTCGGAGCAGCACAGATATGTGAGTGTGGTAGGGTACCATTTCAATCTCCATGATCCTCCTCATCATTGTCTCCCATGACCTGCTCAAATAACTCCTGATAGGATTCGAAACTGAGATTGGAATCGATCTCTTCCAGTTTGTCGGGAGACCAGACTTCAATTCGCTCGCCGCTTCCAATAAAAATGGCAGTGCCATCAATGTCAGCCCATTCCATAAGGTGAGACGGGAGAGGAATGCGGTTCTGCTTATCAAGAGAGAGATCTTCAGCGAACCGGAGGAAATTACGCTTGACAGTACGTCCTTCTTTTGTGAAGCTGTTAATTTTGGAGAGTTTATATTCCACTTGTTCCCACTCATCCCTGGGATACAGATAAAGACAAGGTTCAAGGCCGCGCAGCAGAGTGAAGTTTTCCTGAGCGTCGGGACTGAGTGCCTTGCGCAGCTTGGCCGGAAAAGCAACACGGCCTTTCGTGTCTACACTATGTTCGTATTCCCCTTTAAAGCTCGGCACGGGTGGTTAGTTCGTTAACGGATTATAACTACAGCTGTCTTACCTGAAGTGGATTGTCTCTCCCACAATTCCCCACTTCTCCCCACAATGTACCCTTAATTACGCCAAGTTGTCAAGAAAAAATGAAATAACTGAATTAATTAATACTGATTGAAAAGAATGATGCTGTGTAAAACACTCTTTTTATTTAAAATTGAGCGATTTGTCTATCTAATCATGATAATACACATATATCATATATATAAATGTGGATAAGTTGAGTCTAAAAGAAGATGGGCGGGGCTGATGCGCAGAATGAAGGGTGTGCGGATGAGGAAAGGATTGCCGGAGACTCCGGAAAAGTATCACAAGTGAGCTACAGGTGCGGACGCGAAATGGACAGGACCGGTGATCAGGCAGCCACCGCAATGGAGGGCATACCGTCACTCCCGCTTCAGAACTTTTTGTATATCGGCAAGAATACCTGCAGCTGTCACCTCTTTTCCGGCACCGGGTCCCTGGATGATCAGAGGCTGATCATAATAGCGTCTGGTTTTGATCTGAATGAGGTTATTTGTGCCTGTCAGCTGGCCAATCGCAGAATTCTTGTCTACAGATTCTATTCCAATCCGGATTTTCCCATTTTTTAAACTGCCTGAATACCGAAGGGTGCGGCCATTGCTTTTCTCTTCTTCAATACGTGATGTCCACTCCTGGTCATAATCCGAGAAAAGTGAAAGAAAAGAGCCGGAATCAACATCTTTCAGTTTCTCCGGTATCAGGGATTCAACCTGGATATCACTTCGCTCCAGTTCAAGGCCGCAGGTTCTGGCGATAATGAGAAATTTCCGTGCCACATCTTCACCGGACAGATCGTCCCTTGGATCAGGCTCTGCATAACCCAGCGACCGGGCCTGCAAAACAGCACGGCTGAACCGGGTGCCTTGTTCAAGTTGATTGAACAGATACGTCATGGTGCCTGAGACAACTCCGCTGATTTCAATAATCTCATCACCAGTATCCAGCAGGCTCTCAATGGAGTGGATGACAGGGAGCCCTGCCCCCACTGTTGTCTCAAAATGATACCGAACGCCATTTTTCAGCGCTGCTGCACGCAGGCTCTCAAAATAGGACTGTCCGATGGTATTGGCGATTTTACTCGGGGTCACCACATGAATGCCATTTTCAAGGAGTTCAAGATAGAGTTCTGCAACTTCAAGACTGCCCGTTGCATCTACAAACACGAGAGGAATATCTTCTTGCTTTATCTGTTTGAGAGTTTCAACAATCTCACTCCAGTTTTTGGATTTGCCGCCATACAACTCGTCTGTCGTAATTTCATGGCCTCTCCACTTTACCTTTGTGCTATTGCAAAGACCGATGACATTGATGTCAAACTTCCGGCTGTCGAGCTTATTGAACTGATTGATAAGGGCACCCCCCACTGCTCCCACTCCCGCGATGAAAACATTCGCGGATTTTGTCTTGTGGATGGATTTCCCGCCAGGAAGTTTTTTTAGTTTGAATGCTCGTGAAGACATGTCAGAGAACCTCGCTCTTACGTTCGGTGATAAATTTTTTGGTGATTTGATTGAGCTGCTGAAATTCAATCAAAAAGGCGTCATGGCCGTGAATGGATGTAATCTTTTCAAATTTACCCTCGGGGAGTAAATGGGCCAGTTCCTTCTGTTCATTGACCGGATAGAGCAGATCGGTGTCGATACCAACCACCAAAACGGGAATTGCAACATCATCCAGTGTCTCCCGGTGACTCTTCCGGTTTCTCGCAACATCATGAGTATCCATGGCCCGCGTCAACGTTACATAGCTGTTGGCATCAAATCTTCCAGTCAGTTTTTTTCCCTGGTAGTCAAGGTAGGACTCTACCTGAAAAAGATCTGAATCCGGCTGAGGTTCGCGACCGAATTTTTTTTCATAATCACCGGGAGCCCGGTAGGTTAGCATCGCCATCATTCTTGCATTGGCCAGACCGTGATCGGGAGGAGACAGCCTGTTGTAGTATCCACCTTGCCAGAGAGGATCGCTGAAAATCGCCTGGCGCTGAACATGGCTGATGCCGATTGCCCATGGGGTATGAGCTTTGCCCATTGCTATCGGAATGGCCATACGTATTCTGGAATCCATAACAGCGAACTCCAGGGCCTGCATGCCGCCCATTGAGCCGCCGATGACGATCTCCACACCCTGAATCTCCAGCTCATCCAGAACCAGCTGTTGAAACCGTACCATGTCACGAATCGTGATGTCGGGGAAAGAGGCTTTATATGGATCACCGGTTGCCGGATCGACAGTGGTCGGTCCGACAGAGCCGTAACAGCTGCCCGGAACATTAATACAGATGACAAACTGTTCGTCTGTGTTGATCAGCCCACCTTGTGCAAATAAACCCGGAAACCATTCGTCAGCCTGGGAGTTGCCGGTAAGTGCATGACAGATCAGCACCACATTATCACGGTTCCTGTTTAATTTCCCCCAGGTATTAAAGGCAACATCAGCCTCTTCAAACCGGAATCCCGATTCAGTGACAAATGGCTGTCTGAGTTTAGTCTGTATGACGCTTTCGCTCATAAATGAAAAAGCCCGAAGGTCTTTATACGTTAAGTTTGATTTGGCTTAAAGCTTCTTCGAAGTCAATGATGATATCGTCAATATGCTCAATACCCACAGAGACCCGTACAAGATCATCCTTTACACCACTTGCAGCCTGTTCTTCCTGGCTAAGCTGCTGATGTGTCGTTGAGGCCGGATGAATCACCAGTGTTTTGGCATCACCGACATTCGCCAGGTGACTTGAAAGTTTCAGGCTTTCAATGAAAGCGCGGGCCGGCTCATAACCGCCTTTTACACCAAATGTGAAGACTGATCCGAACTTCCCTTCGTTCAGGTACTTTTTCGCCTGTTTATGATAAGAGTGTTCCGGCAGTCCGGTATAGTTTACCCACTCAATGGCATCCTGTTCCTTCAGCCATTTTGCCAGCTTCAGTGCATTTTCACAATGGCGTTCAATCCGGAGGGAAAGAGTTTCCAGACCCTGGAGAAGCAGAAAACTGTTAAATGGAGAGGGAGCCGCCCCTACATCGCGCAACCCTTCTACCCGTGCGCGAATTGCAAAAGCAATATTCCCGAACGGTCCGTCTTCACCAAAAACATCCCAGAAGTTCAGTCCGTGATATCCGGGTGCGGGTTCGGTGAACAGCGGGTAATTGCCATTTCCCCAGTTGAAATTGCCGGCATCAACAATGACACCACCGATACTTGTGCCATGACCGCCTATCCATTTGGTGGCAGACTCGACAACGATATTGGCGCCATGTTCAATTGGCTTGACAATTGCACCTGCAGCGCCAAATGTATTGTCTACAATGAATGCAACCCCGTGTTTCTGTGCAATTTTGGACAGGCCGTCAAAATCGGGAATATTGCCCCGGGGATTGCCGATAGATTCTACATAGATCGCTTTGGTATTCTCATCAATGGCCTTTTCATAGGCTTCCGGGGTATCTTCCTCAACAAAATTCACATCGATACCCAGTCTGGGCAGGGTTACCTTGAACTGGTTATAGGTGCCGCCATAGAGAAACGGACTGGAGACGATATTGTCACCGGCCCTTGCCAGAGTTATTATGGAGAGAAACTGGGCTGATTGTCCGGAAGCTGTGCCGAGTGCCGCGGCGCCACCCTCCAGAGCGGCCATTCTTTTCTCGAAGACATCTGTGGTCGGATTCATGATCCGGGTATAGATATTGCCGAAATCCTTTAATGCAAAAAGGGTGGCGGCATGCTCGGTATCATTAAACTGATAGGAGGTTGTCTGGTAGATGGGTACCGCCCGGGATCCGGTTGTCGGGTCTGGTTCCTGGCCGGCATGTAGTTGTAAAGTTTCGAATTTATAGCTGCGGTCTTCGTTATTGCTCATAAGTCCGGGATTATGTTTTTAGTTAATCAGAATGTTAAGCCACTTATTCACTGCTTCACTGTATGTTTGTCATTCCTGACTGTACTTCCGGTGTAAGGATACGTGCATAAAAAAAGCCTCTTCCGAACTCCCTGCATTCGGGGAAAGAGTCCGGAAGAGGCTTTTGATTCTTAAAAGTATCAAAACCTCACGACTCATCTTTCCCTGGTTTGCCCGGGGCAGGAATTAGCACCTGACCCCCCATGTCACCGGGGGCGGTTGCTAAGGCATCAAAGGGCCTGTTCCCTCCGCCTTTCTCGATAAGAGCTAAATTATAAGGAGCCTTGCAAAACGCTTCGTTTTAAAAGGCACCTAGTCAAAGAACAAAACGATTTATAAAACTAAAAAGCCCTCGACCGGAATCGGAGGGCTTAATATACTTCAAAAATATCCCTCCCGTATCCTCATGTATACATACACATACGACAACACATCATCGTGAGGGGAGTACCAGCGAGGATAAATCTATGTAAGGTGTTTAAAATCATTATAAATTCAATATACCGATTTAAATTTTTTTTTCGCAAAATTTTTTTCCAG
>JBBDRX010000042.1:0-8076 GCA_040905245.1 Balneolaceae bacterium
AATACGATCGTAGATTAAGAGAGAGAACAAGCCATGGGCGATCGCCCATGGCTTGTTCTTTTTTGTATCTACCGTTTGTTTCTACCATTTTATGCTCTGGAATTTCACGCAAAACGCATGAAAATTAATTGACTATGAAACGAAAACACTTTCTGTCTTCTGCGGCCGCACTCTCCATTGGTTCTATCGGGACTGCGTATGGGTTCAACAGCTCCACTTCAGATACGAACAGTCGTGTTTTGGCGTCAGCTGAAACGAACAACCCTCTCAATTTTTCTGAACTCCGTGATTTCTACAGCTCTCAGCTGTTCGACCGGTTTCTGCCGAATTTGAACCAAAGTGCAATCGACCATGAGTACGGCGGTTTTATGACTGATGTGAATATCGAAACGGGAGAGCGCAACTCGACCAATAAACGGGCGTGGTACGAAGGACGTGGCATGTGGACATATGCCTTTTTATACAACAATGTTCGTCAGACTCCGGAAATTCTGGAAGTCGCCAGGAAGTCCAAGGACTTTATTCTTCGTCACAAACCGGAGACTCCCGGCGCGTACTTTCCCGGATCTTATGACAGAAGAGGACGTGTACTGAGTGCAGATGGCAACCTCTATGGGGACCTCTTTATTGCAGAAGGGCTGGCGGAGTATGCGGCGGCGTCCGGCGAGGAAGAGTATTACGACATTGCCCGAAAACTCGTGTTGGATGGAGTAGAGCGGTACGACCGGCCCGACTACGATTATCACATCAGCTACCTTTCGCCGGACGCTCCGCAAATCGAGGGGGTCCGGGTTCTGGGGCACTGGATGGTACTTCTGATCGGTTCCACCCACATGCTGCTACATCGGGACGACCCGGCAATCAGGGAGATCTCCGACCGGAGTATCGACGCCATTATGAATTACCATCTGAATGCAGATTACGGTTTGTTGAACGAGGGCCTGAACCATGACCTGAGTGTGCCGGACAATGAATTTTCTCAATTTGCCTATACGGGCCATGGCATTGAAACACTCTGGATGGTGATGTATGAAGCGGTGAGACGACGGGACCAGGCGTTGTACGAACGAGCAGCCGAAGCCTTTAAACGACACGTTACGGTTGCATATGACGCGGTATATGGCGGTTATTTCCGCTCTCTGGATCATGTTGACGAAAACCGATGGAAAGTGGACAAGGTTCTCTGGCTCCAGGAAGAGATTCTGATCGGAACTATGCTGATGATTGAGCATACCGGTGACGAGTGGGCGCGAAAAATCTTTTTAAAGACCCATGACTATGTTCAGGAAAAATTCGTTCATCCTGGATTCCGTTTCTGGACGTCGGGTGGAGACCGGACGCTTGAGGAGTATAACTCCAGCCGGGCGGAACACTACCATCATCCGAGACACCTGATGCTGAACCTGTTGGCGCTGGATCGGATTATCGAGCGAGGTGGTGAGCTATCCGGGTTGTTCGACGTATGACTTGCTGCAGGATGAAGCTGGATCCGTAATCCGAACCAGAGGCGATGAATCGCAAAACGTTTGTTTCTCATCTGAAAAATCTTTCCACAGGGGTTGTGGCGGGCGGGTCTGGTTTACATCTGCTCAGGTATCCAACTGAGGAGTTAACTGCGAATTCCCGGCGGGATCCGGCTGGCCGTAGCCTACCTGTTTCGGTACTGACTCGGATTCGTAGTGATTATGAAGAGGAGCTGTTCGATCGCTTTCTTCCCGCGATGGACAAGTATGTTGTGGATCATGAACTGGGCGGGTTCATGTGTGATGCGGATATCCGAACCGGGGAACGAATATCGGGCCAAAAGAGAGCCTGGTACGAAGGCCGTGGCATGTGGCTCTACTCTACGCTTTATCATCGATTTCGGCAGGATCCCAAATACCTGAACATTGCGAAAACTTCCAAAGAGTTTATTCTTCCACACCGTCCCGGCAAAGGCCGGTTTTGGCCGTCTCGGTACGATCGATATGGAAACGTGCTGGATGAAGAGGGAGATATTTTTACCAACCTCTATATTGCCGAGGGGCTGTCGGCTTATGCGGTGGCTTCAGGGGATGAAGAATCACTTCAGCAGGCGATTGATATCACATGGGATGCGTTCCGGACCTATGATCACAGTGAGTATCGATACGGCTCACCCGCCGCCCGCGGGCTGGAGGGTCCCAGAGTTTTGAACCACTGGATGGTGTTTCTCTTTACAGCGGTTCAAATTCTGGAGCAGGTGAATTCGCCGGAGATGAGACATATTACAGACCGGTCGGTAGAGGCGGTTTTGAGTTATCATATGAACCCGGACTATCAGTTGCTGAATGATACGTTGACGCACGATCTGGTCCTTCCGGACGACAAGGAGCGTCATATCGCCAGTACAGGACTCGGTATCCAGACTCTCTGGATGACCATGTATGAAGCCGTTCGACGCCAGGATTCGAACCTTTTTCAAAGGGCAGCGGACCACTTTAAACGTCATGTAACCGTGGCAAAAGATCCGGTGTACGGAGGCTATTTCGGAACATTGACGGATGTAGCAGCCAACCGATGGAGCCTCAACAAGGCACTGGGTGTACAGGAAGAGGTGATTATCGGAGCTCTTTTGCTGATGGAGCATGCAGGGGATTCATGGGGGCTGGACTGTTTTCTGGAGACGGAAGCCTATATCAAGAGTCATTTTGTGAAGAATGGCTACAAATTCTGGATTTCCGGTGCAGACCGGTTTGTAGAGAACTACCAGACGGGCAGGGTAGAGCACTACCATCACTCACGTCATTTAATGTTTACCCTTCTGGCTATGGACCGTATGATCGATCGGAGTGGTGATGCGTCGAATCTCTTTGGTTCGCTTTGATGAATGAAAATATGTTAATTGAGCGTCGGGTTTCCGGTGTTCTTTATTGATAAACAGATAACGACTGAGGTTACGGTATGAAAAGAAAAGAGTTCTTTACAGCTGCAGGAGCGGCAACAGTAGGTGCAATTGGCGGGTTCGGATTCGGCAGGGCAGTAACGTCGACTTCGCCCGCTTCTTCAACAGGTTCATCCCCAATCACGACTTTGGGGGGGAAGACGCTCGAGGAGCATCGCCAGAAATACAGAGCAGATCTGTTTGATCGCTTTTTGCCCTATATGGACGATACGGTTATTGATCATGAGCTGGGTGGATTTATGTGCGCTGTCAATATTGAGACGGGTGAGCGGGAGTCGGATGACAAACGAGCCTGGTACGAAGGGCGTGGCATGTGGGTCTACTCGTTTCTCTATAATAATGTAGAGGCGGATCCCCGCTATCTGGAAATTGCACGGAAGTCGAAGGATTTTATCCTGCCGCTCGAGCCGGATAACGGAGCGTTCTACGCGACCTCGTTCAGCCGGACCGGAGAGCCGTTGACTGGGCCGGGGGATATCTATGGTAATCTGTTTGTTGCCGAGGGCCTGGCCGAGTACGCGAAGGCTTCCGGAGAGATGGAGTATTACGACAAAGCTACGGAGATGATCCTGTACTGCTTTGACCGCTACGAGGACTCTTCGTATGTCTTTCGGGACAATATGGGCCTTTCGGATACACGGGTTGTCGGACACTGGATGATTTTTCTCCGGCTGATTACACAGATGCTTCGCTACCGGGACAATGCGGACCTGGAGCAGATCGCCGATCGAGCTATCGAAGCGATTCTGGAGCTCCATATGGATCCGGAGTACAATCTGCACAACGAGTACCGGCGCCACGACTATTCCAAGCCGGATGGTGAATACCACGACTACTGTAATACCGGCCACAGTATCGAGACGTTCTGGATGCTAATGGACGAGGCTGCGCGGCGGAGAGACGCGTCACTTTTTGAAGCGGCGAAGGACGGGTTTCAACGACATATGGCCGTTGCGAAAGATCGGGTCTATGACGGGTATTTCTTCGAGCTGCGGGATGTCAACGACTATGACTGGACGGTAAGGAAAGTACTCTGGGAACATGAAGAGATCCTGATCGGTACGCTGCTTATAGCCGAACATACCGGTGACACGTGGGCTAAGGAGACCTTCGCGGACCTGGATGAATATGTGCGAAAGACGTTCACGAGGCCGGGCTACCGATTCTGGGCGTCTGGCGGGAACCGCAGGCTGACCGAACTGAACATGGTACGGGCAGAACATTATCACCATCCCCGGCACCTGATGCTGAACCTTCTTGCTATCGAACGGTTGATCGAACGAAACGGTGAACCCACAGGAATATTCGGGTAACTGCCTGTTCGTTGCTTTTACAAAGGGGGGTGGCTATGTTCGTGAAACAACGAACCCGAAGTCAGCTTCTGATGTAATCAGCCGATTTTCGGACCAACCCAATGGAGATCATTGATGAAACGAAAAGACTTTATGGCGATGGGTGCCGGTGCATTTATGCTGCCGTCGCTGGTACAACGGACCACCGGGCTGCAAAAAACTGAAAGACCGAACCTGACAGAGCGCGATCAGGCATACGCAGGCCGGCTGGAGCGGCTTGGGGGTATGAGCCTGCAGGAACTTCGGGACTATCACGAGGATTATCTTCTGAATACCTATATCCCGAACTGGGACCGTGGAGTCGACTGGGAGTATGGAGGGTTTGCCAATGTCATCCGGCCAGGCGATGAACCGGATTTTAGCAGCAAGAGGATGTACCACCAGGGTCGCGCGGTCTGGGTTTTCAGCTACCTCTACAACCATATCACCGGGGATGAGAAACATCTGGAAGCGGCCATTCGCGGCCGGGATTTTCTGGTGGAGCATGCGCTGGACGAACAGTACAGATGGCGTTCATTTATGAGCAGACGTGGAGAGCCGGAGACCGGCCCGCTGGATCACTATGGAGATATCTATATGGTTCAGGGACTGACCGAGCTCTACAAGGCGACGGGCAACCGGGAAGACCTGGATTTGGCGATCAAAAGTGCACACTCCGTGATGGACCGGCTGGTATCCCCGACCTATCAGCACATCGAGGCCCATGTAACGGCATTGGAGCCGGGAACCCGCCGGCTGCCCAGCTGGCAGCACTTTTTGAACGCACTGACTCCACTCTTGCGGGTGAAACCCGACCCGGCGATTGAAAAAATTGCCTTTTACTGTGTCCGCGTGATTTGTCAACATCACTGGCGGCCCGACCTGGGGGTGCTTCTGGAGATTCTGGACGATCATTTCCGGCCCTATACCATGGATGGAACCAACTGGGGCGTCCGAAGCGGAAGCTCTCACGGGGCTGTCAGCGGGTGGCACTCCATCCAGGCCTGTTTTATGGTTATGGAAGAGGCGTTGCGCGCGGGCCATCTGCCAACCTACCGACAGGGTGTCGAGATGGGGATGGCGACACTGGACAAGCTATACCTGGATGGCCAGGGGTTGGGCGGCATGTCGAATCCCGGTGCCGGCCCCAGCCCGGAAGGTTCCTTTGCCTGGGGGGCTCTGGACGATATGCTGGTGTACTGTCTGATTGCCATTGAACACAGTCACGAACCGATGGCCATCGACTACTACAACAAGTGCTTTGCGTTGCACAACAGCAAACCGGAGAACTTTGTCATTCAGGGCCTTCTTCACCACCCACGCCGGTTCTTCTATTCGATCGAGATTCTGGACCGAATGATTGAACGGGGTGGCCGGGTTTCCGGGGTTTTCAGCAACTGACAATAAAAACAATTGCATGAATAGTACGGGTGCACACCTGGGTACAGATGAACTCCGGGCTGCTTTCGGACTGTTCCTAATCGTTATCCAAACCGTTCCATTATGAAACGACGACACTTTTTAAGTATGATGGGGGGAGTTCCGTTCCTGCCAGCGGCCAGCTACGCCAAGACAAACAGAGTATCCGAATCGGCCCGATCGGCAGAGGATCTGGTTGGAAGCTATGAGGCAAGGTCCGACTATATCATGGATTTGCTCTACGAGATTTGTGCTTTTGGTCCACGGCATACAGGTTCGCCGGCCTATCTTCAGGCGGCCCATGTTCTGAAGCGGGAGATGGAACGGACACTGCC
This sequence comes from Balneolaceae bacterium, assembly GCA_040905245.1. GTDB lineage: Bacteria > Bacteroidota > Rhodothermia > Balneolales > Balneolaceae > JBBDRX01. The sequence continues at coordinate 6,009 of JBBDRX010000042.1, forward strand.
GTCCGTCGAGCTGGATCAGTACCAGTTTGAGGGATGGGAACCGATCGGTCTGCCGGAATTCAAAATCGGCCGGCAGCCGTTCGAGGTCTGGCCTTCCCAGGGAAGTGTTGGAACATCGCCGGAGGGAATCACCGGCCGGATGGAAAAGGAAGACGGCAACTTCTTTCTGGTCGATTCCGGAAGCGGAAAAAAGCTGGCCCGCTTTCTGATCAGTTCGTACGGCCGGGCTGTGCCGTCCTTTCAGCGGGACAGAAGTACACCCCCCGTCCGGAATATCGGGATTGGCCGCCAGGATGTTCCTCTGCTCGAAAAAGCGGCTGCTGAGCGTTCAGAGGCGTGGCTCAAGACTTGCAGCCGGACCGTTCCGAATGCTCACGGAGCTAATGTCGTTGGGCAGATACCCGGAAGGAGTCGCGACGAGATTCTGTTTATTTCTCATGCCGATTCTGTTTATACGACACCGGGCGCCCATGACAATCTCGCATCGGTTCTGATCATGATTATGCTGGCTCACGCGGCAACAGAAAGAGACTGGAATCATACACTGACGTTCATTGCCGCGGATGGTGAGGAGTTCGGCTATGTCGGGGCATACAACTACGCCCGTGGCCGGACGTCACAACAGACGATGAACCGAATCAAGTATGTGATCAACATGGATTCCCTGACATATGGCCCGAACCTTTGGATCAACTCTCATGTCGAGGAGCTTCACGAGCAGATCCGTGCCATTCACCGGGATCTGGGTATCGATACCGAAACCATCCATTCCGATGGCTCTGGATTTTCCATGGATTCACTCCCGTTTGAACCGTCCGGTGCCAAATCGATGCATGTGAACAGCCGGGGATACGATGAAAAAACACTGCCTTTGTGGCATCGACAGGAAGACCTGCCTCACGAGATTCCCCTGGACTGTGTGGATATCGCCTTCCGCGTCTTTAGTGAGTTTCTGAACCGGGTCGACTGAAAGACACAGAACACCGGGTTGATCCACCAGAGTTATCAGGCAGGCATGTAGTTTACGATCAGTTCACTGGCCGGCCCCCGGTTGCCGAGTACATCCACGCTTCGCATCTCCAGCCGGTTGACGCCCGTCGACAGCTCCCATTGAAAGGCATGGCTCCGGGTGGTCACCGGTTGTCCGCCGTTGCTGATCACTTCAAAATGAGAGAATCCCGGGGTTTCCGTGGCCAGATGAACCTGAATGGATCCATCCCGGCCCGACTCAGCCGCATAGTCCACTGTGCAGAGCCGGTCGTAGATGTCCGATTCCTTGCGCAGGAAATGGCGGTGCTCCTGGGTCCGTGGCGTCTGTTCGTCGGTCCAGGCCAGATAGCCGTCCCATCCCCAGTGGGTACGTCCATGTGTCACCGGCGTGGGGTATGGTTGGCTGAGCCAGTTGCTGCGAGGTACCCAGCGGACATAGGCCGTATTAAACATCCCGTATCCACCATTGTATCCGGGTGCTGGAGCCTCTTCAGTAACCCGCCACCAGATGTAGTTGTTGTCGATTTTTCCGGAAAGTGCATAGCCATCGGTCCGGAATCGGATCGGGATCTCGTCGGGATCTGCCATTGCGCCCCGGCGGTCTCTCTCTTCATCGCTCCACGCATCCCGGTCTACCACTTCTCCATCGGGATAGTAGGTTTTCAGAAAGACCTCGTGCAACTCCAGTACGCTCATCGGTTCGCCCGTCTCCTTCGAAACAAAAATGGAATCGAAGTTAGGATCAACCATGAACCACTTTTCATAGTCGCGGGACCAGACTTCCGCCACTTCATGGCCGCCAAAGATGGCATAGTTCAGATTTACAATCCTTGCCGGAATTCCGAAACTCTGGCACGCCTGGGCAAGTACAACAGAGAAGAGCAGGCAATATCCGCCAATTTCGCCCGTTTCGCCAGGCGTCATGATCTGATCCCCGTTCCACTGGACGACGTCGGGAGCATCGGCTGTTGGCATGTGCCAGTCCCAACGGCTGGCTGCCCAGTTGTTCAGCTTTAGAATCAGTTCCGTCTCGTTTTTTGCTCCCCGGACCACCTCGTCCAGGTTGTTCTTGCGGCGA
>JBBDRX010000043.1:0-7985 GCA_040905245.1 Balneolaceae bacterium
TCGCGACCTCCTGCGTGACAGGCAGGCGTTCTAACCAGCTGAACTACCGGACCAATCGTTCTGTATAATTGTCGAAATGATCTTAAAAAGGAATGTAACCTTTTACGTAATCCTGATCCTTACCGATTCCGTCCATTTACTCCCTTCAAATACAGACCTCAAATATAAAGAGCCTTTAGCTCATATGTCAACAATAATTCAATAAAATTGCGTCCGTTTAAGCTACCTGCAATAAAGACGCATTGCCGTTTGTATATTCAAACGAACTGTAACCCGGGTAATGACTGGAGGTTTTATAATTTGATATCATAAATCGAATTGTCATTTTCGTATACTGCAGGAACCAATAATGCAAGAATAAGAGTTCCAACGTGTACGTTAACTGTATTAACGTGCCCTAACCTGAAAACTCTCCAATTGATATCTCATGAAATTGACCCAAACAACAACTTCTCAATCACTCCTGATCGCAACCTTGCTGCTCTTCCTCCCCTTTTCATCCCTTTCAGCCCAGATGTTTTCCGTTGAGGATTCTATATCTCCGGAAGAGAGAGAATTCTTGCATCAATCATCTCTTACGGTCGGATGGGAAATTGCCGAGTTTGTATATACCGGAGATGACAATGTATCTGACCGCTCCGACTTTGATGACGGAATCTTTCGGGTTCGTTTTGAGAATCCCGGACTAGATATGTATCTCGGTCTTGCGGGCGGCTTGACAGGAATGGAGAATCAAACTTATCTGAATGTTGGGGCGATTCTTTACAATGATTTTATCCTGTCACGCATGAGCGATAGCAGTTTCCTTCTTTTACCCCTGCAGATAAATACCGACCTTACGCGATCACAGAGATCGAATACCGGTCAACAGTTTCAACAGAGTGCCTTCATGTTTGGAGCAGGCCTGGGGTTTAGCACCAAAATATCAAATTCCATACACATGCTAGTGAAAGGTGTGCCGAACTATGGATTCAGTTTTTCACAGGGATCACTGTTTGGAGGCAGTGTTTTTAAACTTCAGGGAAAAAGCAGGCTGTTTATTCAAAATTTATTCTCCGAACGTTCTCTCGTACTTGGATACGACTATCACTTCAGCAAATATGATGTAGACGGTGAGATTTTTGATTACGATTTTAACGGACACTCGGTAACAGTTGGCATTACGTTTTGAGATGAAACCTGAAAACTTTGTACTTGAACTGGAATCGCTCTGTGAGCAGTCTGGCTATCAGATTCGCAAAGAGAGAGGTTCATTCAGGGGTGATCACTGTGTCGTAGAGGGTGAAAAACTGATTATCATCAACAAAAATAAGCCGATTGAACTCCAGGCCGGTGTTCTGGCCAACGTACTCAGAGGGAACAGCCTGGAAGATATCTATATCAAACCGGCCGTTCGCAAAGAGTTGAGCAATTTATGGGATCGGCTGGATCAACAGATGAATAACCATCCGGATGAAACAGACGTATAAATGAAGGTAACCTTTCTCGGAACGGGAACATCGATGGGAGTCCCTGTAGCAGGCGGTTTTGGTAGTGAACGTCTCGATGGAGACCCACGGAATGAGCGGTTTCGTTGTTCTGCCTGGATCCAGACAGAACAAGCCTCCCTTTTAATCGATACAAGCCCTGAGTTCAGGCTTCAAACCATACGGTCCGGGGTAAAGCATATTGACCTGATCCTGATCACACATGAACATATGGATCACATTGCCGGGCTGGATGATCTGCGCTCCTTTAACTACGCGCAGAAGTCTTCCATTCCACTCTATACATCAAGGCAGGCTGCCGAATCGATCCGGAAACGGTTTGACTATATGTTTGGCGAAAACAAGTATCCGGGTTCTACCACCATAGATCTTCAGGTTATAGAAGAACCGATGGAATTTCGGGATTTGACCATAACCCCGCTTAGTGTTCACCATGGAAGTATCGATATTCTGGGATTTCGAATCAATGACCTCACCTACATGACGGACACAAAATCGATACCGGAAAAGACGAAGAAGCTCGTGAAAGGCTCGAAAGTAATGGTGATTAGCGGCCTCCGATGGGGGCCGAAGCATCCGACCCATTTGACCATACCCGAGGCAGTAGATCTGGCGGATGAGCTGGAGATAGATAAAACCTATCTCATTCACATGAATTCCTATGTAAACCACAAAGAGTCTAAAGAAAAACTTCCCTCACATGTAGAGCTGGCTTATGATCAGCTGGCCATTGAACTATAAGGAAGATTTGCTGCCGGACTTACCAGCTGGTCACAAAAATTTGCGTCTCTTTTTGTCCTGCTTCAGTTCCTCTACTACCTCTTTGACCTGTTGCGACTGGTCCAGTTTACAGATCAGAATAGAATGATCTGTCTCAACCACGGCAACATCTTCTATACCTATGAGCGAAATCAACTTGCCGCTATTGCTGCAGATATAGTTGCCTGCAGAATTTTTCAATATCGCAGGGCCTGCATGAATGGTATTTCGGTTTTCATCCTTCTCTGAAATCGTGTATACCGCCTGCCAGCTTCCAACATCGCTCCATCCGAACTCCCCCCGTACTACGTGTACAGAGCCGGCATGTTCCATAATACCATAATCAATAGAGACTGATGGACAGGCATGATAGAAATTCTTGATAGATTCACTGTCAGGTTTTCCCTCTGCAAGCCTCATCATCTCCCTGTAAATATCCGGAAGATTCTTCTCTATCTCCCGGCTGATTGCATCTATACTCCAGATAAACATTCCGCTATTCCAGAGGTAGGTATCGGACTGCAGAAACGTTCGGGCACTCTCCTCATCCGGCTTTTCCGTAAACCGGCTTACTGCCCAGGCCTGTCCTCCCGAAACGGTAATCGGATTACTCTGATCCATCTGGATATATCCATATCCAGTTTCCGGGTGGGTCGGAGGAATTCCAATCGTTACAAGAGTCTCATTCACTCTGGCTGTATCAATAGCAGTTGTAAGGGTCCTTCGAAACGCGTCCGGGTCTGAAATGACATGATCAGCAGGAAGAACCACCATAACCCCCTCAGGATCAACTCTGCGGATCAGAGCTGCAGCGGATGCAATACAGGGTGCCGTATTCTTTGCAACCGGCTCAGCAATGATCTGCTCCTCCCGGATTTCGGGCAGGTGAGAACGAACCAGATCTACATACTGCTCATTGGTTACCACCCAGCAGTTTGATTCCGGAATAAGCCCTTGTAACCGGTCTACCGTATTCTGAATCAATGACCGGTCGCCAAAAAGATTTAGAAACTGCTTCGGTTCTGTATTTGTACTTCTCGGCCAAAACCGCGTTCCGGAACCTCCTGCCATTATTACAGCGTGTATCATCGTCTTTTCAAGCCCTCTTCATATTCTGGTTATATCTCTATCTGTTAAGAAGGTTTAAGGATCGTTTTACAATTTCAGAGACTGTAGACACCCCCTCCTTCACAGAAGCTGAAACAACTTTTTCTGCCTCTCTTTTTCGAAAGCCCAGGGCTTCAAGAGCAGAAACTGCTTCCTCTTTCAATGACGATGTCGATTCTGTCCCCCCGGATATCTTCCCTTCATATCCTTCAAGAATTTTATCCTTCAACTCAAGTATAATACGGCCGGCGCTCTTTTTTCCAATTCCGGGAATCCGTGAAAGCGCCTGGTCATCCTCATCTATAATCGCTTCGATCAACTCTCCGGACTCCATTCCACTCATAATTGTCAAACCGAGGCGTGGCCCGATTCCTTTAACTGTAATCAATTTTTCGAACAGAAGTTTTTCCTGGCCGGTAAAAAACCCAAACAGCCTCTGGTCGCTGTCTGTTATATGGTGATGAATCAAAAGCCGTATCCCTTTTCCTGCTTCCGGCAGCTGCTCATACGTATTCCCCGAAATTTCAACCCGGTACCCAACTCCCTGTACATTGAGTATGGCAAATTCCGCCTGTTTGATCTCAAGTGTTCCTTCCAGAAATGCAATCATGGGTTCCTTACACGATCCGGGTTGTCAGCAATAAATGCCTTCCAGCTCGATTTGCTGTTATTTTGATGGCTTTTTTTAGACTGGCTGCTGCCAGAAAGAGGCCCCGATCCGGAGTAGTGGCACCAGGCAACAGAGAGGGCATCCGTTGCATCTTCACTTATCGGATTGTCCGGGAACTCTACCAGCTTTCGGAGCATATAGGCAACCTGTTTCTTGCTGGCATTCCCGTTTCCAGTAATCGCCTTCTTGACCGCTTTCGGATAGTATTCTGACACTGAAAGGCCCTGATTGGTAACCGCAAGTATAGCCGCTGCCTGAGCCCGGCCAAGTTTCAGCATTGCGAGAGGGTCGATGCCATAGATAGGAGTCTCCACCGCACATTCGTCCGGATGCCAGGCATCAATAATACGGCTGACCTCCTCAAAGATTACCTGCAACCGGTCTGTATGATCCTCAAGATGATCCGTATGAATCGTATCACAGACAAGAGCCCGAAACGTTCTCTCTTCGACAGACAACAGAGCGAAACCGGTGTGTCTCGACCCCGGGTCAATTCCCAGAATGATTCGACTGTTCCCCATAGTCTCCGTGTATTGATGCTGCTTGACAGAACAGGCAGATGTCCCGCCTATTCCTGTTCATCTTCATAGATTCTGGCCAGAGCATTGATCATCTCTTCTGAAATACCTGCTGATACAAATCCTCCGTCATGATAGAGGTTTTGCATCGTCACTTTACGCGTAAGGTCGGAAAAGAGAGTCACACAATAGTCTGCACACTCATCCGCATCTGGATTTCCAAGCGGTGCAATCTTGTCTGCGAATGTAAACATAGAATCGAACCCTTTGATCCCGGTACCTGCTGATGTTTTTGTCGGGGCCTGTGAAACGGTATTGACCCGAATTCCACGGTCGGCAAGCCTGCTTCCATAATTTCTGGCAATACTCTCCAGAAGTGCCTTGGCATCATTCATATCGGAGTACTTGGAGAATATTCTCTGTGCACCTATATAGGAGAGGGCCAAAATACTGGCACCTTCATTCAAAATACCTGCTTTATCTGCAAAATGGATTACTTTATGGAGGGATATTGCTGAGATATCGAGTGTCTGATTATACCAGTGGTAGTTGAGTTCCTTATAGTCTTTCTTTTTTCGCACATTCGGGGACATACCAATAGCATGAAGGATAAAGTCAACAGAACCGATCTCTGACTTTACCTGATCCATCATCTTCTCTACATCTTCCTCACTGGATACATCACAGGGAATAATCGTTGCTCCGGTCTCTTCTGCCAGCCCGTCCAGGGTTCCAAGCCTCAAAGCAATCGGAGCGTTGGAGAGAACAAACTCAGCCCCTTCCCGTTTACAGGCAAGTGCTATTCTCCATGCAATGCTTCTTTCATCCAGCGCACCGAAAATAATCCCTTTCTTTCCCTTTAACAGTCCATATCCATTTTTATCAGCCATAGCAGATTATTACTCGTTCATTTCGTTGCCAGTGTCGTTTCATCCATACGACACTTGTTTCCACCGAAGATAAGAAATAAGCAGTGTGAAAAAGAACCCGATTCCCGTTTCTCAGTTACTTTCTGTCAGTCCAGCAGGTTTAAAAGATGGCTCGGGAGATCTATTTCCATACGCAGAAGCATAGCTGCATGGGTTTTCCCCTGTGCATCAATTTTCAGGGAACGGGTACCTCCACCTCCAAGACTGTCGTGAAGTACAAAGTTCAGAGCGTGGAGATTGGGGAGCTCAAATCGGTCAACAGCCCCTTTGTTGATAGATCTCATCTGTTTTTCAACCCTTTCAGCGGTCAAAAACTCTTTGAGAAATGGATAGAACTCCGGTTTTCTTGCAATGATCCCGACATTGCTTGTCTTTCCCTTGTCACCACTTCTTCCAATAGCGATATCGATGAGCCGTACTGTTTTCATATTAACGAATTTCACCTATGGTTACCGGCTCTTCTCCCAGAGATCGAATCAATTCTGAAATCTCATCCACACGGCTTTTATCTGCAACGGCAATCAGTCCGATACCCAGATTAAATGTTGCGCGCATATCCTCTTCCGGTACGTCCCCGGTATCCTGTATCAGTTTGAATATGGCGGGCCTTTCCCAGGAATCCCAATCCATACTGATCCGAAGCCCTTCCGGCAGAATTCGTTTTGTATTCCCGATAATTCCCCCGCCTGTGATGTGGGAAAAACCGTGAATTCCGGGATTCTCCTTCAAAGCTGTAATAACAGGAAGGTACGATTTATGAACCGCAAGAAGAGCATCACCAATCGTTGTTCCAAGCGACTCTGCATAATCTTCTACATCAAAGTGATCAAAGAGAACCTTTCTTGCAAGAGAGTATCCATTTGTATGAAGTCCGGAGCTGGGAATACCAATCAGTTTATCACCTTTTTGGATAGTCTCCCCTGTAATCAGTTTGCTTCTCTCTACAATACCAACAATCGTGCCGGCAAGGTCGAATTCACCCTCGCTGTAGATATCGGGCATCTCTGCTGTCTCTCCGCCAATCAATGCTACACCATTCTCTTTACAAGCTGTGGCAAAACCCTTTATCACATCAAAACCGACCTGTTGGTTCAGTTTTCCTGTAGAGAAGTAGTCTAAAAAATAGGCCGGTCTGGCACCACAAACGGCAATATCATTGACACAGTGGTTAACCAGGTCCTGGCCAACGGTATCATAGACTCCTGCTTTAAATGCTACAATCAGTTTTGTTCCTACCCCATCCACACTGCTTACAAATACCGGTTGATCATATTCGGAGAGATCCGGAGCAAAAAGTGCACCGAAACCTCCTATATTGGAGAGTACTTGTTCATTGTGTGTCTCCCTGACCATGGATTTGATAGAGTTCACAAGATCTTCACCGGCTTTGATATCGACACCGGACTCTTTGTACGTATACGATTTTTTATCTGTCACGGATCTATGTCAAAAAGTTGAGTCGTTAAAAAGGATGAATCTGCCTGTCTGCAGAATCAGTTCTAAAATAGGATTTCTTTTAGACATATATGAATCGGAGGCTATACAAAAATCGCTTCGTGTTTAAAAAATGAGTTTGGTTTTTTAATGTCTCCGAATTGGGGCTTTGAAAAGATATGAGTGATTTATCCACAGGTATATACAAATATAATAAGATTTAAATTTTTGTAGTTTGTAGTAGGTGGCTGTGGATATGTGAATAATCCCGATAGACACAATCCATTTTTATTCCTGTTTTCATTGTGAATGATTTTGTGGATAATTACCCTTCTTACAATCACCGGAAAGTGGAATCCTGAATTGTTTCACACACTTCTATACAGATTGTATATATAGGTTCCGGAGAGATACTCACACCGGTATGAAGAGGAGTTGCCCTGTGGAGAACAGATAAAAATTGTGGATTGGTGTGGAGTACTTTTTGGATTCAGAGTAAAATTTTGTTCTTAACAACTTCTAACCGGTTTGTCCACAAACTTATACACAGTATGAAAGCAGTTATTCAGAGGGTAAAACGCGCCAGTGTCTCCGCAGAGGACCGGGTAATCGGCTCAATCGGGCCTGGCCTGTTGATCCTTGTAGGAGTTCATCAGGATGATAACAGGAAAATCATGGAGTGGGTTGCTGAAAAAATCATAAACCTTCGAATCTTTTCTGATGAAGAGGGGAAGATGAATCGGTCTGTACAGGATTGTAACGGGGAGTTACTGGTCGTTTCCCAGTTCACACTATACGGAAATATAGAGAAGGGAACCCGTCCCAGTTTTATTGAATCTGCGAAACCGGATGTGGCTGAGCCACTGTATGATGATATGGTCAGCTATTTGAAAGACCGTTCGAATCTTGGTGTTCAGGAAGGCCGGTTTGGTGCAATGATGGAGGTAGAGTTGGTTAATGACGGGCCGGTAACAATCATAATTGAGAAGTGATGAGTGTTTTGTTTCTGTTTATAGACGGGGTCGGGCTTGCGGAAGAGGGGGCCTATAACCCGTTGGTTCGTCCGGTGTGGGAAGCCTTT
>JBBDRX010000044.1:0-7985 GCA_040905245.1 Balneolaceae bacterium
AAGTGCTGCGACTTCACCGTCGACCACCAGAAAGATCACCGTATTCCCCTCCGCTTCCAGTAAGGCGGCTCGGGCTGCATAATCCTCCCCGGGATTGACTCGGTGCTGTTCGAGCAGCCGCCGATTACCGGCATAAACCACCTGATCGTTGATCCGGGCAGAAACCCCCATGCCTGGATGAGAACGAAACTCCGAAAGATCCAGATTCCAGGCATTCATCACCGCGGCAGAGGCTTCGGTCCGTGCAAATCGGATAATCGCACGGCTGAGCGGGTGCTCCGACCCCTCTTCCAACCGGAAGAAGATTCCGAGAAGCTCTTCCCTCCGGCCGGGACGGGCCGGTTCAAAGCCAGTCACCTCCGGCTCACCGACTGTCAGGGTTCCGGTCTTGTCAAAGACCATCAGGGATACATCGTTCATCCGCTGGATCGCCTCGGCCCTCCGGATCAGAATACCGTTCCCCGCCCCGAGGCCACTTCCGACCATCAACGCCACCGGAGTGGCCAACCCCAGAGCACAAGGACAGGCGATCACCAGAACAGCCAGGGCCGAATAGAATGCCTGTCCCCATCTGCCCATTCCGGTGGAAACCCAGGGAAGCACACCATCGGCCCATTCCAGCAGCGGAGTCAGTACATCGGGGAAAATCAACCAGAACAGGCCGGTAAACAGAGACAGGAGAAGAACCACCGGAACAAAAATGGCTGTAATCCGATCTGCATAGGCCTGAATGGGTACCTTGGTGGTCTGGGCCTCTTCAACAAGCCGGATTACCCGGTTCAGAAAAGAGTCTTCCCCGACACCGGTGATCTGAATCAAAAGAGATCCTTCCAGATTCATGGTACCCCCGATGACCGGCTCGGACTTCTCCTTCCGGACCGGCATCGATTCACCGGTGATCATGGATTCATCGACCGACCCCTCTCCATCAACCACCTGGCCATCGGCCGGAACCTTTTCACCGGGCCGTACCCGTACGGTATCTCCGGGCCGGAGTTCACGAATCGACACCGTCTCTTCCTGGCCGTTTCGAATGACCCTGGCCTCTTTGGCTTCCAGAGTCAGCAGTTTCAATATCGCCTCGGACGTTCGGCCTTTCGCGCGCGTTTCGATGTAGCGGCCCGCCAAATGAAAGGCCATTATCATGGCTGCGATCCCGGCAAAACTGTGAATAGGCACCTGAAACAGATCCAGCAGGTGAGCCAGCGCCAGCAGTCCGGTCAGCAGCGAGGCGACAGTTCCGATCGTAATCAGAAGATCCATATTGGGGCTGCGATTCAGAGCAGACTTCCAGCCGCTCACAATCGTCCGGCGCCCGGGAATCAGCAGAACCCAGCCCGCCCCGAGAGTCATCCCGATCTCCATCACAAGCGGTCCGGCCAGATGGTGTCCGGAAATCATCTCCACCGCCATCCAGAGCATCAGCGGCAGCGTCACAATCCAGGATTGAACCATTCGTCGTTTAGCCGTCTCCAGGGTTTTACGATCCCGTTCCCGCTTCTCCTCCAGCTTCAGGCCACTATCGGACTCTTCCGCCAGATCGTAACCAGCTTTCTTGAGGGCTTCCCGAATGGCATCCCGAGGTACGTCGGCCGTACGAGTCTGGATTTGAACCGTTTCGGCCGCAAGATTTACTGTGGCCGATTCCACACCACTTACCCGGCTGACGGCTTCTTCGACCGTAGAGGCGCAGCCGGCACAGTGCATTCCCGTCACCGGATAGATGAATTTCTTTGTTGTGTTCATATCATTCTGATTCTGGTTTATCCCGAAACCACCGAACTGTCGAACGGGTCCGAAACCTTCTGTAATCACTGGGCGATTCAGGTTCATCCCGAAACTTTCGCGGGAAACCGGTTATTTCAGCAACTTTGCCCTCTTCCATTTTTCATGGATTCCCGAAGGATGCTGTTTCGATCGGACAAGATGTCAATAGTGAGGGAAATACGTCTAACAATTCCTGAACGAAGATGTGTACTATTTTTGGGAAGGGTCCTGGAGTGGGATCGGAACAGAGAGAACGTTCCGGGACGGTCATCGATATACCGGCCTCAATCTGATACGGAAACGGAACGGGTTGAACCGGTACGATCCGTAAAAAAAACCAACGTCAGAGCTTGTCCAGCGGGATTCGTTCGGTTTTACCCCTATGACGATAGTGGGTCACAGTCTCTCCGGTCACCTTTTTGAACTGATTGGAGAGGTACTGGACACTGCTGTAGTTGAGCTGCCAGGCGATCTCGCTAAGAGTCAGATTTTGATACGCCAGCAGCTCCTTGACCCGCTCAATCTTGAGCCGGATCAGGTAGGTCTCGATCGTTTCTCCCTCCACATCCGAATACAGCTTGCTCAGGTAGGAGTAGTTGTAGTGAAGCTTGCCGGCAATGTAGGTCGAAAGTTTTTCCGGCCGGTCCTGCTCTTCCAGATGGCGAAGATAGTAAAGCAGTTCGACCTTGATCCGTCCCACCAGCTCGGCTTCCCGATTCTGAATCAGTGCGAATCCTTTTGATTCCAGCCCTCTGGCGACCGCCTCGAGTTGGTCGGCCGACAGGATTCGATCCGTCTCTGCCAGGCCCAGTTCCAGTTTCGTCAAAGAAATATCCATACTTCGGAAGAGCTGCTGCACAGATTCGACGCACCGGTTACAAACCATATTCTGTATCATCAGTCGCATAAAAGGAGAACGCCCGGAGACGTCCGTTTCGTGTGGTTCGTTGATCCAACCATAGCCGCATCTTATTCAACGGTTACGCTCTTCGCAAGGTTCCTCGGCTGGTCCACATCACAGTTCCGGTTCACCGCAATGTAGTACGAAAGAAGCTGCAGGGGAATCACGGTGAGCAGCGGCGTCAGACAGTCCAGGGCCGATGGAATAGACACAGAAAAGTCCGAAAGATCGATCACATCGCTGTTCTCCTCATTGGTAATGGAGATGATCCGGGCTTTCCGGGCTTTTACCTCCTCGATGTTGGAAATCATTTTATCGTTCGTATGATCGGTGGCGGCAATCACGACGACCGGCATCATTTCGTCGATCAGAGCGATCGGGCCGTGCTTCATCTCGGCGGCAGGATATCCTTCGGCATGGATATAGGAGATCTCCTTCAGCTTCAGAGCCCCTTCAAGAGCGACCGGGAAGTTGTAGGTTCGTCCGAGATAGAGAAAGTTGGGCGCATAGGTAAAGAGCCGCGCCATATCCTTGACCACTTCGCTCTGTTCCAGAATTTTCTCGATTTTGCCCGGCAGGCGGGTCAGCTCGGCGATCAGTTCTTTCGCGTACTCCGGATCCAGTGTGCCACGCCGTTGCCCCAATGCTATGGCCATCATGGTGAGGACGGCAACCTGTGTGGTAAACGCTTTGGTGGAGGCTACTCCAATCTCCGGGCCGGCATGCGTATAGACACCGGCGTCAGTTTCCCTGGCGATGGTCGAACCGACCACATTGCATATCCCCAGAACCATCGCCCCCTTCTCTTTTGCCTCGCGAAGGGCTGCAAGAGTATCGGCGGTCTCTCCACTCTGGGAGATCACCAGCAAAACATCTCCCTTGCCAATCAGAGGGTCTCTGTAGCGAAATTCCGAGGCATACTCTACTTCGACCGGAAGTTTGGCCAGATGCTCAAACAGATACTCGCCCACCAGGCCGGAGTGCCAACTGGTTCCGCAGGCGGCAATCACCAGGCGGCGGACATCTGTCAACTGATCTATCACATCGACCAGCCCCCCCAGTTGAATAGTGCCGGTATCTCGCTGCAACCGTCCCCGGAGACAATCGGCCAGAGAGCGGGGCTGTTCGAAGATCTCCTTCAGCATAAAATGAGGGTAGCCCGCTTTCTCGATCTGATCCAGGCTCATTGCCAGCTCGTGCACCTTTTTGGTCAGTTCTACATCATTGATGGTTTTGACCCGATAGCTGTCACTGGTGACAACAGCGATCTCGCCGTCTTCCAGATAAACCACCTTGTTTGTAAACTCGACAATCGGAGAGGCATCCGAGGCGATGAACATCTCGTTTTCACCGACTCCGAGCAGAAGCGGGGAGCCTTTTCGCGCCACGTAGATTCGGTCCGATTCGTCCAGGTTCAGCACTGCAATTCCATAGGTTCCGACAATCTGTTTCAGTGCGAGTTGTAGGGCGGCTTCGAACTCGACCGGCTCGCCGTTGTCGTAGATTTCCTGAATCAGTTGGACGATGACTTCCGTGTCTGTATCGCTCTGAAAAGTGTGGCCTTTCTCAATCAGATTCCTTTTCAGGGAGTTGTAGTTTTCGATAATTCCGTTGTGGACAATGGCGATTTTTCCATTTTCACTCAGGTGGGGATGGGCATTCACATCGTTCGGTTCCCCGTGGGTAGCCCAGCGTGTATGACCAATGCCGATGTGGTTCTGAATGGTTCGCCCTTTCAGCTGTTTCTCCAGTTCGGAGACCTTTCCCCGGCCCTTGATCACATCAATAGAGCCGTTGGCCAGAGCCACGCCCGAAGAGTCGTACCCTCGGTACTCCAGTCGTTTCAAGCCTTTCAACAATACCTTTCCCGCATCCCGGGCTCCCAGAAATCCTACAATTCCACACATATTCCTTGATTCATTTCCAATTCAGAGGGCCAGTTCTTTCGATGTTTTTTCGCGCTGGCCAAATGCTGTTCAATTTACTGTTTTAAACCATACATTTACAGTACCATCATTAATGAAACTGATTCTGCCATGAGCATTCAAACTTCCAATGCAATCTGCTTTTTTGAGGACCCTGAAACGGAGCGGTTCAACCCGCTGCTACTCACCCGGCCGATGGACGATCTGCGTGCAGGAATTCTCACGATTCGTGAAAAATGGTTGCTGGAACTGGGCACAGTGGCTTTTTTACGACTGATTCGCCCGGAGTTGGCCAATCTGTTTGAGTCGGAAGCGCGGGTGGCTCCTCCACAGTACTGGATCAACAGCCGTCTGCTTCCCGATCCGGTTACGGTCCGGCAGATCAGGGAGCTTCCCGAGGGCGGGAGCATCGTCATGGAGGGAACTTTGCTGGTTTTGAGAGTCGCCTCCGGGAAAAACGAGATTACGGAGAGTCTGCGACCGGAGGGACAAATAGTTTTGGAAGGTAACGGAACGCCTCTTCTGAAATCACGACATCAGGGACTGCTCGAAATGGCAGACGAACCGTTACGACAGGACCCGGACGGCGATATCCGTATCGTGAACCATCTTTGGGATCTGATTCGCCTGAATGGGCTGGAAATCGAACGGGATATGGAGCGGTTGAGTCTCCGTGGATCGATGGGGGATTCACTCAGAGGTGTTCATCTGGCCGGAGAGCATCTGCTTTATGCCAGTCCCGAGGCGGTTGTGGAGCCGGGGGTTGCGATTATTACCGACGAAGGGCCGGTCTATATCGGGCCGGGTGCCCGAATCATGGCCGGGTCTACCCTTCGGGGGCCGGTTGCGGTCTGCGAAGGGTCGACGGTAAAGATGGGGGCACGTATGTACGGAAACACAACCATCGGGCCGGTCTGTAAAGTCGCCGGCGAGGTACAGGACACGATTTTTCACTCCTATTCCAACAAGGCGCATGACGGGTTTGTCGGAAGTTCCCTGATCGGGCAGTGGTGTAATCTGGGGGCGGGAACCAGTACGTCCAACCTGAAAAACAACTATCAGACGGTTCGGCTTGTGGACTGGTCTTCAGGAGAGGAATTCGATACGGGGGTGCAGTTTCTGGGCACCGTCATGGGGGATCACTCCAAAACGGGTATCCATACCATGCTCTCCACCGGCACGCTGTGCGGGGTCTGCTGCAATATCTTCGGCAGTGGGTTCGCGCCTCGACTGATCCCGTCGTTCAGCTGGGTCGATTCCGGAACCATCACGGCCTACAGGATCGACAAAGCCCTGGAAACAATGCAAAAAGTCATGGAACGACGGAATGTGGAGCTGGATGAACCTGTTACGGCCTTCATGAGATCGCTTTTTGCACAGGGAAGTGGTGGATGATTCAGCCATACGCAATTGGTATATTGGGGGATGGATTTGAAAAGCACACATCGCGAGGGCCTGCCCTCTTCCATTCACCGCATCGTCGTCAAGGTGGGAAGCCGCATTCTGGTTGACGAACAGGGACGCCCGGATCCGGAACGGATTGAACAGCTGGCTGGTGAAATTGCCGACCTGCATCTGCAAGAACGTTATGAGGTGATTCTGGTTTCGTCCGGGGCCATTGCCGCTGGGGTGCAGACGCTCGGATGGTCCGAACGGCCCGGCCACCTGCCGGAACTGCAGATGGCCGCCGCCCTGGGCCAGGGAGTTTTGATGAACCAGTACAGCAACTTTTTTGCCTCCCACAACTGTCGCATCGGGCAGGTACTGCTGACCCATGCCGACCTGCGAAACCGTGAGCGACACCTGAATGCACGTAACACGATGCTGACGATGCTGCGCAACGGCGTGATCCCTGTGGTGAACGAGAATGATGTCGTGGCGACGGATGAGATCAAGTTTGGAGACAACGACCTGCTGGCTTCGATGGTAGCTACGCTTGTGGATGCGGATCTGCTGATATTATTGACCACAGCCGACGGGTTTCACCGGACAGAGAACGGAAAACTGACGGAACGGGTCTCTCGTTTAGACGGAGTGTCCGATGAGGTGCTTCGCATGGCAGGTGGCAAAGGGAGTGGCTGGTCGACCGGAGGGATGGCCTCCAAACTGAAGTCTGCAGAGCATGCCGTCAGGGCGGGTACGCCGGTGGTCATCGCCAACGGAACCACTCGGGGGATGCTCTCCCGTATCCTGAATGGAGACGATGTAGGGACATTGATCTTGAATGACCAGCAGGAGCAGCCGCTCAAAGCCCGCAAGAAATGGATCGCCTTTTTTCATCGGCCCCAGGGAACCATTGTTGTGGACAAGGGAGCCGAAAAGGCCATTCGCCACCACGGGAACAGCCTGCTGCCGGTGGGTGTTGATCATACGAGGGGAGAGTTTCCGGTCGGCGCCCTGGTGAATATCGAAAGTATGAACGGCAAGGTGGTTGCACGCGGAATTACCTCCTACTCCCGAAAGGATGTAGAGAGTATCAAAGGGGTCCATTCCGCTGAAATCTCCTCTATTTTGGGGGAGTGCCACTTTGAAGAGGTGATTCATCGGGACAATATGGTATTGATTGACGAGTAAACCTGCAGTACAGAACGAACCATTATGAGTATCAAAGAACAGATTGACAAAATCGGGAAACAGGCCAGAAACGCCTCAAGAACGCTGTCGGGACTTACTACTGAGCAGAAGAACAGAGGGTTGAATGCCATCGCGGATGCACTGGAGGCGCAGCGGGAAAAGATTCGTGAACAGAACGATCTGGACGTGAAAGACGGCCGGGACAACGGCCTGTCGGATGCCCTGGTCGATCGCCTGATCCTGGACAAGAAACGAATGAATGCAATGATTCAGGGGGTTCGGGAGATCGCGAAGCTGCCGGATCCCGTAGGGCGAATTCTTCATACCCGTGAGAAGGAGAACGGGCTGGTCATCCGAAAGACCGCCGTTCCAATCGGCGTGATCGGGATGATCTATGAATCCCGCCCGAATGTAACGGCCGATGCCGCCGCTCTCTGCCTGAAAGCTTCCAACGCCGTCATTCTACGGGGAGGATCGGAAGCGGCCCGCAGCAACCGGGCCATTGCCGCTGCCATGTACGATGGTTTAAAAGCGGCTGAAATCCCCGAATATGCCATTCAATTGATCCCAATCCAGGACCGGGAAGCGGTCACGGCCCTGATTACCATGGACCGGTATGTAGACATGATTATCCCCCGAGGTGGCGAGGGGTTGATCCGGGCTGTAGCCGAGAATGCTACCGTTCCGGTGCTGAAGCACTACAAGGGTGTCTGCCATGTCTATGTCGATGGTGAGGTGGATCTTGACCTGGCCTCGGCAATTGTGGAGAATGCCAAGTGCCAGCGGCCCGGTGTCTGTAACGCCGCCGAAACGCTGCT
>JBBDRX010000045.1:0-7731 GCA_040905245.1 Balneolaceae bacterium
GTGTTCCGGTCATCGGTGGGGAAGTCTATTTTGATGTCGCCTATGAGGGAAACCCGTTGGTAAATGCGATGAGCATTGGACTTGTCAAGAGTGGCGAGACGGCCTCCGCGATTGCAAAAGGAGTCGGGAACCCGGTGATTATCGTTGGAGCCAGTACCGGCCGGGACGGAATCCATGGAGCTACATTCGCCTCCGAAGAGATCAGTGAAGAGAGTGAATCGAAGCGGCCGAGTGTCCAGGTCGGCGATCCGTTTACAGAAAAACTTCTTTTGGAGGCGAGCCTGGAAGTACTGAAAACCGGAGCAGTCGTCGGGATGCAGGATATGGGTGCCGCGGGCATCGCCTGTTCGACATCGGAAATGACCGCCAAAGGCGGAGAGGGAATGCGGGTGGACCTGGATAAAGTCCCTGCTCGTGAAGAGGGGATGACTGCCTACGAACTTCTCCTGAGTGAAAGCCAGGAGCGAATGCTTGTTGTGGCCGAAAAGGGAAGAGAACAGGAGATTATCTCGGTCTATGAGAAGTGGGATCTTCACGCCGTGGTGATTGGTGAAGTGGTCGAAGGAGATCGTGTAACCTATTGGAAGGACGGTGAAGTCAAGGCAGATATACCAGCCGACTCACTGGTACTTGGCGGGGGTGCTCCACAGTATACTCGGGAAGCCCGACGCCCGGCCTATCTGGACGAGGTGCAGCAGTTCGATCCAAAGAGCCTGAACCATCCGGATGATCATAATCAACTATTGCTCAAGCTCCTTGGATCGCCCAATATCGCCTCCAAGCGATGGGTGTATGAGCAGTACGATACAATGGTCCGGACCAATACTGTGAATGGGCCCGGAAACTCGGATTCCGGCGTCATTCGGATCAAGGGAACCCGCAAGGCTCTCGCGGCAAAAACCGATTGCAATGGGAGATACGTCTATCTGAATCCCCGGATCGGGGGGCAGATTGCTGTTGCGGAATCTGCCCGGAACGTCGTCTGCAGCGGAGCGAAGCCGCTGGCGATTACCAATTGTCTCAATTTTGGAAACCCCTACAAACCGGAAGTATACTGGACCTTCCGGGAGGCGCTGGCCGGAATGGGAGACGCCTGCCGGGTTCTGAATACACCCGTAACAGGTGGGAATGTGAGCTTATACAATGAAAATCCGGAAGGGGCGATCTTCCCGACTCCGGTCATCGGAATGCTGGGGCTTATCGAAGATGTGGAAAAGCATCGGATGACTCCGGAGTTCAAGGCAGAGGGAGATTTGATCTACTACCTTGGTGGTGATCGCAGTGGCCTGGGAGGCTCTGAGTATCTGAGTGTGGTACATGGCCTGGCCAGCGGAGACCTCCCTCCGTTCGATCTGGAGTTCGAACTTCAACTCCAGCAGGTGCTCCTGAAAGCGATTCAGGAAGGCCGGGTCAATGCGGCTCATGATCTTTCCGATGGCGGCCTGGCTGTCGCACTGGCGGAGATGGCCATTCTCTCCGGAATCGGAGCTGATGTTCAACTGGATCCGGAACCAGCATCATGGCACGAAGAGCTGTACAGCGAAGCTCAGTCCGGGGTCCTGGTTACGATTCCTTCTGCAGAGAAAAAGGACTTTGAACGGTTTTGTAATACTGAAGACCTTCCCTTCCGGGAACTCGGGAGAACCGGCGGCGATCAACTGAAGGTTCATTCAAAGATAGATCTGCTGGTTGTCGATCTTCAGAAAACCTATGAGGCGGTTCTGCCCGAATCCATGAAGGAGAAAGTCTCGTAAGTCCGGGTGCTTCGTTTTTCGGGCCTTATCTGCCGTAGAGTTCTATTCCGGCCCCTTCATACGGGTCTCCCTCTCTCCAGAATGGAACCTCGGGGCTGTTGGCAATCTGCTGTGCCGCCAGGATAAATGACCGGATGTAGGCGGTAACGTAGGAGTAGTTGATGGTGTCCGCTTCATCTTCGACGGTATGGTAATACCGCCGGATCTCTTCGTCGAACGAGGTAAGGCCCAGGCTGTAGGTCGGGGCGGGAATTCCTTTTCTGGCAAAGTTCACATTGTCCGAACGATCAAAGAGGTTCTGCTCCGGGACGGGATCGGTAATTGCCTCCAGGCCAAACGCTGACGCAGAATGCCGAAGGTCCCCTTCGGCTGTCGTTCGTTCCAGGCCGATCACCAGAACTTTGGTCGTGTCGTTGTATCCCGCGCCGTCAATATTGAGTTTGTAGACTATTTGTTCGAGCGGGACCACGGGATTCTCGGCGAAATAAGAGCTGCCGAGCAGCCCGACTTCTTCCGCAGTCCATGCGGCAAACAAGACAGACCGGTCCGGCGGGTGTTCCGCAAAGTATCGGGCTGCCAGCAGAATGGCAGCGGTGCCCACTGCATTGTCCCGCGCGCCATTATAGATGCCGTCTTCGCTATCGGGAACATCACGGGTTCCGATATGGTCATAGTGCGCTCCCAAAAGCAGAAATTCATCTTTTCGCTCCGGATCCTTTCCCTCAATAAATCCAACGACGTTCCGGCTAGAAAAATAGTCTGTTTCTCCTCCATCCATTTGAATGGTGACCTCCCGGCCGACGTTGGGTGAGAGAAACGAATAGATGTCGGTATCCGAACCGTTCATCCAGATGTGCGGGATCTGCCGCTCATCCTGTTCGTCCGGGTCTGCCAGCGTCACGTGGGACTCATTCATGGATCCGGCAATGACCTGCCAGGGCAGTATGGGGCTCTCATAGATTTCGATCAGAGCCAGCCCGCCTCTCTCTTCGATCCGTTCCCGTTTTTTGACTCCCTCCTCCATCCACTGCCGAGGCCCCTGATCTTCATTCAGTCCCGGCCTGGTAACAATAATCTTTCCGGTCAGGTCCAGTCCGTCGATCTCTTCGGCGCTGCCATATTCAAGTAACAGTAGCTCTCCCCGAACCTCTCCACGTGTAGAATTCAGAGCCACAAAATAGTCTGGAAAGTGGAACGACGAGTCGGCCAGGCTCACCCGGCCGGACTCCGGACTGGAGATGCGGCGCAACGAAACGTGTTGAAAATAGCTCTCCCGGCCGGGAAGAGGCCGGGCACCGTATGCCTGCAGCCATGTGGAGAGGTAGCGGGCGGCGATGTCGATTTCCGGAGTTCCAATTTCGCGTCCCCGCAGTTCATCGGAAGAGAGAAACCGTACAATGTTTTCCACTTCTGAAGAGACAACAGCATCCCGGATACGGTCCGGAGACTGTTCCGACTGCGCCACCAGTGTGTCGTTCACAAACAGGAGAAGAAGCAGAAGCGGGATCCGAACAGCCATGAGAGGTTCCGTTTTCGAAATGAGCATTGTCATAACCGGGAATCACCTTCCGGCAGGCATCGCAGCCTGTATAATACTGATTTTATTTCTGTAACCCTGACTCGGACAATCCGTAGCCGCCACCACCGGGGGTTTTCAGCACGAGCCGGTCACCGGGATTCATACAAACGGCATCATTCCAGTTGAGAATCCTCTTCTCCCCACTCTTTCGGAGAACGAACTGCTCCCCGCAGGCACCCGGTTCGCCTCCATCCAGTCCGAATGGTGGAACGGTTCGGTGTTGTGTCAATAGTGAGAGTTCTGCAGGCTCCAGAAAGGTGATGGATCGCGCAACCCCGTTGCCTCCTTTCCAGCGTCCGTTACCTCCCGATTCCTTTCGGATGGAGAATAAGTCCAGACGGACAGGGTAGCGCAGTTCCAGAATCTCGGGGTCGGTCGCGCGTGTGTTGGTCATGTGATGGTGGACGCCGTCGGCCCCGTGAAATCCCGGTCCGGCTCCGGTTCCGCCGGCCACTGTTTCATAGTACCCAAACCGGTCATTGCCGAAGAGCAGATTGTTCATGGTGCCCTGGCTGCAGGCAGACAGGCGAAACGCTTTAATCAGCGTATCAACTAACCGCTGGCTGGTTTCGATATTTCCACCCACCACCGCGGGACAGTCGTCCGGATTCTGCTCAAAAATAGGATTAAGCAATCCTTCCGGTATCTGTACAGAAACCGGATCCAGAAGTCCGTCATTCAACGGAAGCGGTTCATTGATCATCAGACGCAGGACATAGATGATGACACTGTAAACGATGGAGGGGTTGCCATTCAGATTGCCGGGATGAACCCTGGACGTACCGCTGAAATCGATCGAGAGGCTGCCGTTTTCTACACGGCAACGAACCGCCAGCCTGGTCCCGTCGTCCATCTCTTCTGTGGCTTCGTACAATCCGGGTTTCATGTTCTGCAGCGTTTGACGCATACGTTCCGCTGCATACCGTTTCAACTCTTTCATGTATCGTTCGACAGGTTCCGGGCCAAACTCTTGCACCAGGTTTTTCAACAGACGGCTGCCGTGGTGGCCAGCCGCTACGGCAGCCTGCAGATCAGCCAGATTTTCGTCCGGGGACCGGCTGGGCCATTGAGCTTGAGTCAGACGATTTCTCACCTCCTCCCAGTGAGCCGTACCGTTCCGGATCAGTTTCATGGGAGCGAATACTACACCCTCTTCCGAAAGCCGGGTCGCATCCGGTGGCATGGAGCCAGGCCGGCTCCCGCCGATTTCCGAATGGTGGGCCCGGCTTGCCACAAATGCGATACGATTGCCCTCATGGAAGACAGGTGTAATAACGGTCATGTCAGGAAGATGAGATCCGCCAAAACCGGGATGGTTTGTCAGAATCACATCTCCTTCCCGGACCTCCATCTGCTCCAGAACGGTCCGGACACAGAGCCCCATGGCTCCCAGATGGACGGGAATGTGAGGGGCGTTGACGACCAGATACCCCTCCCGGTCCAGCAGTGCACAGGAGAAGTCCAGTCGCTCTTTTACATTGACCGAGAGGGAAGTTCGCCGGAGCATTTCTCCCATCTGTTCGGCGATGGAGGCAAACCGGTTGATGTAGAGTTGCAAGGTTACGGGGTCGCTACCGTCCGGGTCTCCGGTTGCCGGCTTGGGCAGGGGAGATGCCGACCGGACAAGCTCGATGGTCCGGTCAGACCGGATATGGACATTCCATCCGGGGCCGGTATAGAGTGTAGTCCACGGATCCAGTACAAGAGCGGGTGTATCGACCAGATCCCCTGGGTCGAGTTCCGTTCTCCGATAGTGGCAAAACTGCATATCCTCCCCGTCAATGAGTGTACGGGTCTTGTGGCAGGGGGAGGCCCGTCGTGAATGTGCTACCCGTTCCGAGACGGTGGGCAGCTCCGCTTTTTGTGCCATAATCACTCTCAGGGATTCAATTTCGATCCCGCGGCCCTCCACCCAGTGGCCATAAAGCTGCTCATAGGCCTCCCTGAACTGTTCATGCAGTTCTCCATGTTGATTCCATTCCAGTTCCACTGAACTCTCCTGGCCCTCCAGCCGTGCAAGTACAGTCTGTTCACTGCATACAATCTCCGACTCCGGTACATCCTGTTCAAGCAGGTGTCCGCGACCCTCTTTTTGCATCTCCTGAAACCTTCCGGCCAGTTCACTCTCTGCCGTCTCAAGAGGTCGTAGAAGAGGTTTTATAACGATCGATTCCAGTCGGGCGTGATCGAGCCCGTACGCACTAAGCAGTCCGGAATCAGGGGGCAGAAGGACGCGTTGTATTCCCAGTTTTTCTGCGACTTCTGTGGCATGCTGCCCACCGGCTCCCCCAAAAGAGACAAGCGTATAGTCTGCCGGGTTGAACCCTTTTGCTGTGGATACCTGTGCGATAGCCTGAGCCATCTTCTCATTAATAATCTCCAGAAGCCCGTTCAACAACCGGTCCTCGTCGAGTAGAAGATCTGCTTTTCGAAGCCGCTCCTGAAGCTCTTTCAAACGGTCTCTTGCCGCTTCGATATCCAGCGGTATGTGAAAATTGGAGGGAGTGAGCCGCCCGCTCAGCAGATTGACATCGGTGATCGTCAGGGGGCCGCCGGCGCCATAGCAGGCCGGGCCGGGGCTGGCCCCCGCACTGTCCGGCCCGACTGTCAGGCTCTTTCCATCAAATCCGCAAATGGATCCACCACCCGCGGCAACCGTTTCGATGGAGAGAGCGGGGGTGGTGAGTGTCGCATCTCCTACGGTGTGCTCCTGCCGGTAGTCAAAGCCGTTCTCGTATCGGGAGACATCCGTACTGGTTCCGCCCATATCGAACGTGATGAGACGGTTGTATCCCGCGATTCGCCCGGACACAGCCGCACCGGCAACACCACCCGCCGGCCCGCTCAGGAGCCCGTCCTTTGGTTGGTAGCTGTCGGACCGGGTCAGAGACCCTGTGCTGGTCATGACTGAAAATTGGTTTAAGCCGCTCTGATGACGAATGGCATCCAGATACTCACTCATGGAGGGAGACAGGTACGCGTTCACTTCTGTAGTCTGGGCCCGAGGGAGGATTTTAATCGCCGGAGCCAGGTCCGAAGAGACGGAGACTGCAGGAAACCCTCGTTCTTCAAGAAAACGGGCGAGTGCTTTCTCGTGGTCCGGGTTTCGGTAGCTGTTCATCAGACAGATGGCTACGGCGTCCACCTTCCCCTCGAGTGCAGTCAGCTCCGGTATGATTCGTTCGAGATTCAGCGGCTCGATGACCGACCCGTCAGCAGCCATTCGCTCAGGGACTTCCAGGATATACCGACTGAGCGGTTCGGGCCTCTCCACCTGAAGGGAGAAAAGATCCGGCCGTGTCTGGTCCCGAATGGTGAGCAGATCCCCAAATCCCCGGGTGATTAACAGCAGTGTTTGAGCTCCATTTCGCTCCAGAAGGGCATTGGTTCCGCGGGTAGTGGAGAGCCGGAGGTCCATGGGGGGAAGAGAGCTGCCGGGCCGGGTCCCGGTCAGCAGATGGGCACCCAGTACCGGGGCTTCCATCCCGGACCGGACGTCAAACGGCCGGCCGGGAAGCCCTTCGTTCAACGGATGTGCTACCCGGAGAATGGATCGTTCGGTATCGAACGCTGTGACCCGGTTGGGTGGCTCTTCAGACGCCCCCACAAGGCTAAAATGAAAATCCTGAATAAAGTTGTCCGGGGCGTGCCACTGTTCATTAATCCGGAGGGTTTTGGCGTCTGTCATTTCCACAACAGTACCCCGAAGAGCGCCGGAACTCAGTACTTTGCATCGTTTGATCTGTCCGTGGGGGTCGTGTCCGATACAGTCGGTAAACGTCCCCCCGGTATCGATTCGTAATTTCCAGATCGTACTCATCCGTTTTATATTGAACAGAATTTCGGTTAAGTGATTCCCGTCCAGTCTGTTTACTCCGGGTTGAACCGGTTTTTATCACAGTCGTAATATAGGATCTTACCCGTCAAACTGTTAGTTTTATGGTTCTGTCGACTGATGAGTGATCCTTTTGCATATGAATGAAACATCCAGGCTTTCACTGCCATTTTCGGACCCGGTACTGATTTTTGCGTTGGTGATGCTCATTATTTTGCTGGCCCCTCTTGCCATCAAGCGGCTGAAAATTCCGGGCCTTGTCGGCCTCATTCTGGCGGGCGCTCTCGTAGGGCCAAGCATTTTGGGCCTACTGGAAAGGGATTCGACCATCGACCTGTTGGGAACCGTCGGGCTGCTCTACCTGATGTTCATGGCCGGGTTGTCCATCGACCTGAACCAGTTCGAAAAGCTGCGCAACAAGAGTATCGGTTTTGGAATCATCTCTTTTCTTTTGCCACAGGCCGGGGCGGTGATGCTGGGGCTCTATCTGCTGGACTACTCTCTTGCAACTTCTTTCTTACTCGGTTCCATTGTGGGTTCTCATACCCTGCTGGCCTATCCGA
>JBBDRX010000046.1:0-7697 GCA_040905245.1 Balneolaceae bacterium
CCAAACCAGAGTAAAAAGACTCCTACTGTTGCCAATGGAATACTGTGTCCGGGGATCACCTGAATGGTCTTTCCAACATATTTCCCCTTCCGGGCCCCGAGAATCAATACACAGGCCAGCCCTGCAAATCCACCGACCGCATGTACCAGTGTGGATCCTGCAAAATCATGGAATCCGATCTGGTCCAGCCAGCCGCCGCCCCACAACCAGCTGCCTGTTACGGGGTAGAGAAATGCGACAAGCAGTGCTCCGAATAGCATAAATGCCGACAGTTTAATCCGGCCGGTCACACAACCAGAGACGATTGTGGCAGCTGTAGCAGCAAACATCGCTTGAAAGATAAAATCACTCCAGATTGTCATTTGCATACCATAAACTGGTGTAAACATACCAACCGGATTAGCGAGGTCAACGCCGATTCCGAAACCACCAAATCCCAAAAATCCGTTAAACTCTCCAGGATACATGATCTGGAAGCCGACCAGTGCATAGCTCAGTATACCGACACAGAGAATGAATACATTCTTATAGATCACATTTACTGAATTCTTCGCCTGTGTAAGGCCGCTCTCGACCGAAGCGAAACCGAGGTGCATCATAAATACCATTCCGGCTGCAATCAGAATCCAGAGATTGTCAATCATAAACTTCGGATAGAGGGGGGAGGCCTTGAACTCTTCCATAGACTGATAGGACAACACTGCCTCTGATGGTTCCTGCACCTCTGCTGTTACTGTCGGTTCCGGGGTACTACTGCTCAACGGTTCCGAATGAACGCTAAATGCAATGTATCCGGCAAAAAATACCAATAATGATATGAAAACAAGTGATTTTAGAATTCGATCCATGAAATTTAAGTTTTTTGTTCTTTATGACGATATAAATGTCTTATTGAATACTATTTTTAACAAATTTTTTTAGGTAAGAGGCTGACATCGGCGATCCTTTTATTATTGTCTGGAAAAGCGCTTTTATTCCAAATAAAAACCATTGTTAACTTTAATTAATTAACTAAATTATTGTATTTACATTAATTATTGTGCGTAAAAACGATTATTTAGCTCAAAATCAACCGTACTATATGTTTTTTGGAATCGATTGAACTTTCCCGCAATTTCACTGCACTTCAGACCACATCCAAATCATGAAACGATGACAACAACTCACTTTCTGGGATGCGACTGGGGAACCAGCTCCTTTCGTCTACATCTGGTGGATGCCTCCACCGGTGAATCTCTCTGTCATATCCAGGACAGTGACGGCATCCAGGCAGTCAGATTACGACTTACAAAAACCCGGCCGGCAGAAGAGAGGTCCAGATGGATGCGTTCACTGCTTCGTGAGAAAACTGAACTGCTTGCCCGTCGTTCCAACATGGACATTGACGGCCTCCCGATTCTAGTCTCCGGTATGGCCAGCTCGAGTATTGGCCTTTGCGAATTACCCTATGCCAGGCTCCCCCTTTCCCTGGAGAAGCCAAATCTGGTTACACGAATATTCACTCCATCAGAGATTCTTCCACACACGATACTTCTCATCTCCGGAATCTCTGGCGAGGATGATGTGATGAGAGGGGAGGAAATTCAGGTTCTGGGATTGTCCGATCAGTACTCGCTGGACCAAAGTATCTGTATTCTACCGGGAACTCACAGCAAACATCTGTATATCAAAGATGGAAATCTTGTCAATTTCCGGAGCTTCCTCACTGGCGAACTGTTTGACTTGCTGCAATCACACAGTATTCTGAGTGAATCCGTTGACGCGATCGATTTCGGATCGCCTGATTCTGTCTCCTCGTTTCGAAAAGGTGTTGAAGAGAGCGGTAGCAACTCGTTGCTCCACTCACTGTTCACTATCCGGGCCAGGCACCTACTCAAAGGCTCGTCCCCACAAAACAACTATTTTCGACTTAGCGGCCTTTTGATTGGAACAGAGGTAAGAGAATTGAAGAGTGACGTACCGATAGTTCTGGCAGGATCCGGCTCGCTCACGAAACTCTACTCAGAGGCACTGAATGAGATGGGTATTGATCATGAAACAGAAACCGGAACAGACCGGCTTACCCTGCTTGGTCAGCGAAAGTGCCTTCCTCTTCTTAACATAGACAGCAGTCTCATCTGATCCTGTACTATAAAATCGGCTCCTCGAGCAGCTCAAGGGAGAGTCTGACCTGCTCGATAATCTGGCTGCTTCTCTCCAGTATTCCGGACTGTTTCGGAACCAGCCAGGATCCCCCCAGTGCCCTGACAATTTTCAAACAAGAGTAGTTGCCGAGATTGGATAGGTTCACACCTCCCATTGGAATAAAGGTAATTCCGGTATGAGCATATGGACCCTGCAGACTACGAAGATAGGACGGACCCCCCAGCTGTTCGGCAGGAAAGATCTTTAGTACCTGCATTCCCAGACCAAGGGCCTCCTCGATTTCAGAGGGCGTGGACACCCCCGGGACAAAAGGAAATGCCCGCTCCAAAGCCCTCTCCACTACCAGCCGGTTCAACCCGGGAGACAATCCGAACTGTGCACCGGCAGCCATCGCTTCGTCGATACGACCCGGTGTGAGAATGGTTCCGGCACCAACCAACATACCTGGAACCTCTTCCCGTACCGCCTGGATAGCATCCATCGTCGCTGCAGTGCGAAACGTGATTTCCATCACAGACAATCCACCCTCCAGAAGGGCTTCTGCAATCTCAACAGCCTGGCCAGGATCCGAAACCGTTACGGCGGGCAGCAACCGTTCCGGGAAAAAATGTTCACAGGAGGGTTCAGAGTTCATAATCCAGGGTTACAGACAAAGTTATTGAGAACAGGCAGGCCGGTTCAGCCCGTTCAGATTACAAGAGGTTTCGAGTCATTTCCAGTACCGATGTAAAGGCGGTCCAGGAGATGATGCAGGCAAATACAAACGATGCCAGCAGACCGGTATTTAGCCACAGGCCGGCTTTGTGCTCTCCCATCAGTGATTCCCGGTTCACAAGATAGAAGATCCCCGCAATAACCAACGGGAGTATAAATGTACTGACAATCTGTGTGGCAATTTGCGCAAAAATTGGATTCCCGCCAATGACAGGAACCATCAATCCGATGACACAGCCAAGGCCGGAGAGAAGTTTGAACCGATTCGAACTGGTGTCGATATCTCCGTATTCATAGTCGGCAAGAAGCCAGGGTAGAACCATAAGAATCGGAAATACCGAGGAGAGCCCGGCACTCATGACACCGAGCATGAAAAGGGCAACGGCAAATTGCCCGGCTACTGGCTCCAGTGTATAGACCATGTCGAGTACGCGCCGGATCTCAAGCCCGTGATAATGAAGGGCACCGGTAGCGGTCACCATGATGGCACCGCAGAGAACAAAGGTGAACAGGGCCGCCGTGATGGCGTCCCGTCGCTGGTCGGCCAGGTTGGTTTGGCCCCATCCTTTTCCTTTCATGAGAAGCGGGCGAGTCACAAAGGTCGGGGCCGCCATGGTGGTTCCGACCAGCGCGGCAATCATGAGCTTTCCGTTCCCGCCGGCCGGTACTGATGGAACCAACCCCGACGCGATCTCCCCCGGCGGCGGAAGAACGATAAACATGGAAATCAGAAATGCGATCCCCATCAGAGAGACAAAAAAGATCAATACTTTCTCAAAAAACGAATACTTGCCTACGAGAAGCAACCCGTACATACCGGAAACAAGGAATATGGCAATAAGCAGAATCGCCCAGTAGCTCTCCGAATCCAGCGCCGGGAAGAACAGACAAACCGTTTCCCAGACTGCACTTGCCGAAAGCCCGAGAATTCCGGAAAGAGAGGACCACTGAGCGAGCACCACTCCCACAACTGTGAGGATCGCGACTGTTTTCCGAACTGCTTCTACCCGGCCCAGATTATGACGAAAACTGTTGATCGTTGTTCGTCCGGTTACGACACCATATCGTCCGAATGCTTCCATCAGTACAAATGAAAAGAGACAGGCAAAACAGAGTACCCATAACAACTGCATTCCGTAGTCTGCCCCGGCGACAGACATCGTCGTCACACTGCCTGTACCGATGGTGTACCCGATTCCAAAAATCCCCGGACCCACTGCCACCAGAAAGAGTCCAATCTTTTTAAACATTGCAGGTATTTTCATGGTTCGTTTCCTGAACCAATAAACATCTTCCGAGCAGTTTTGTCAAACAGGAAAGCGGTTGACGATTGGAGGGCCGATCGTTTCTCAGTCCCGATGAATCCTGTTCACGGTAAGAGTGGTGTCCTGCACGGTTACAAAATAGTTATCGTACAGCCCGATATCCTGGGTTCCAGCGGGGGTGTCCAGGCTAAATCGGTACTCCAGAGTTTCTGCATCATAACAGTCCGTGACCCGCTCTCCTTCAGGGTCTCCAACCTGTCGGATCTGTAGTGTGCACACAGCGTCCCCGGCACTTCTGATTCGCAGGGTTGCCATTTCCAAATCACTCCGGTTAAACATCAGCGGTTGATTGCTGCCACCCGTGTCTCGGTCATCAAATGTCGTATAAAAGCCGTCAATCGTCTTTCTGGCTGATACGACTGCTCCCGTTCTGTCGTATTTAATAAGTACTCCGAAAAACTGAGGCGCTCTGAATACAAATTCGGAATTAGATGCAAATTCACTTTCCAGAAGGACCCGATAGCGCACATCGTCTGCTGTAATACTCTCTACAGAGTATTCTGCGTTCCCGTTATACGAATAGATTCCCTCCATCCCATCAACGGGGGACATGGGTGTAGATATAAACAGATGTTCACTCCCGATGGATACAATACGATGAGGAATCTTATCAGCAATAGAAAACGAGTGGCCAAAATTTCCGTCCAGCCCGTAAACATGTATTACAGCATTTGATGCATCTGCCAGATAGAGAGTGTCCGCTACAATTTCTGTATCGGTAATCCCTCCCATTTCTCCAGGCCCCTGGCCACTTTCCAGGGAAATTTCGTTCAGCAGGCGAAAATCCCAATTGAACCTGACAGCTTTATCACCGCCATAATCAAATACAACAAATCCATTTTCATCGGCCAGGAGGCGTTGAGGGTTGAATAGTTTCGAATATTGAAACAGATGGCCGGCCGGGTCCTGGCGGAGAAACACCCTCTCCGTTTGGGTTTGCATATCGGGATGAACCGTAAAGAGTGAGGAAAGATCATCGTTACCCGAGCATGATGAAAGGAATATTAATAGTGCAATCGGGATTATGAATTTTGCATGCATCTGTAGTAAGCGTTGGTTACATCAACACAATTTAGAGCGATTGCAGGCGGCAGCCCTTACATCACAGCTTTCTCCATCAAACTACGAGCAGAATCAGAAAGATCGATCTTGAGTGCCTCTTCCCGCCCTTTTTCAGACATTTTCCGCCAGGTCTTCTTTATAATCCTGACCAGTTTCTCCTCACTGTGATTTCGTGAAAAATCTTCAAAATAATAGGCCAGGAATACCAGGCACGCAACATCTTCCAGTATCTGAGCTTCAGGGTCTGTTTTCAAGCCTTTTTTCATCACCAGGCCCTGCACGTTCCTGATCAGCTTATCCCGATAGCCGACATCTCCCAGTATCTCGCCCGCCCTGTCCGCATGATACTGCTTCAGATCATTCCGCCATTTCAGGTAGCCGGGCCGGGTCTTTGGATACTCCTCGCGCGGAATGGCCCAGCGTTCGATATGTTGACAACGGACAGCAAGCCGGAGAGCTTCAGATGCGTCAGGATCCAGCTTCTCCAACCATTCTGTCATCCGGCGGGCATAAAGCAGCTCCTTCGGCCACTCCGTTCCTTCTACCGTTTCACGATTGAGGTCCCGGCTGTTCGCTTCATCGATTTTTTTTATAGCCAGTTGATAGTTACCCATATTTACCCTTTGGCATAAACTTTTTCAGTTGATCGATATCAACTTTTTCTCCGATTATGGATAATTCGTCTGCCTCCCTGATCACCGTATTCCCATGAGGGAAAATGATCTTTCCGTCTCTCTTGATAATCGTGATAAGGCTTTCACCGGGTAATTCGAGTTCCTTTACTTTTTCACCGATCATTCGTTCCGTAATGTTGTTACGCCGAATAACGATATTGATGAATCTCTCATCCCGAAGCAATATTTCCCGTAATTCCGCTTCATCTTTCGCATTTTTCCAACGTTCGGTAAAGTCTACACTGTCAATCATCTCTGACAGGTGCGCGAGAATTCTCAAATGCTGACCAGATTTCTTTTTGGAGCTGACCAGAAAGATCAGGGCAACCATCTTTCTTTCATTAGCCTGTTGATCTGTGTATGCACTTTCGAACATCTCATCGTCAATCTCGATCCCATGCCTGAACCGGACCAGTACGATTTCAGAGTCCATATCCAGATTGATACGTGCATGTTTCAACGCCGCACCTTTTCCGATGGCAATTGCCCCCTCGGTGCCTTCTTCAGAGAAGATAGACAGCAACTCCTGTTTACGTAATGGCATTCGTTCGGCCAGAAGGCCGGATACTTTTTCGATCAGCCCACGATAATCCATGTGCTTATTTTCAATATCCAGCACGATTGCATGGCCTATAGCCTGTTCATAGGGATCTTCTTTTCTCAATCCCTTCTCCCGCATAATTCCACGCATTTCCCGCTCGAGAGCATCATAGCGCATCTCTCCCAGTCGGGCATGAACATGGTAGATCGCTCCCTGTCTCACCACACGGTCTTTGGCGTATTGGTAGTAATAGATGATACAGCAGATCACCATCCCGGCTGTAAAAAGAATGGAAATCCACCCCATTTCAGCAATCAGCCAGATCGTTATGGTAATACCGATAATCTGCATCCATGGGTAAAGGGGAGATTTGAAACCGGGATCATACTCCTCTATACGACTCTCACGCATGATAATGACAGCCACATTCAAAAAGCCGAATATCAGTAGCATGAAGGCGCTTGCAAGCTTTGCGATATCGGCAACATCCAAAACGAGAATAAACAGAATCATAATCCCGGTCGTGAAAACGATCGAGACGGACGGAGTGTCAAAACGACTTACCTTCGTAAAGGACTTCCAGATCAGTTTGTCACGAGCCATCGCAAACGGATATCTGGCCGCAGACATGATTCCGGCATTTCCGGTCGATGCAAATGCCGCAATGGCCGCAATAACCACCAACAACAGGCCGCTCCCGAAAGGAAGCCAGTCCATAAACACGTTTGCTGCCGATGCCACCGGCGTCAGATCTTCCCGCAACACGTCCGGATCCAGCAAAACGACCATGATATACACGCCCAAAACATAGATGACGGTGGCCGTAATCAGGGACAATATCATTCCCAGCGGAATATTACGGTCCGGGTTCTTGATCTCCTCGGCTACACTCGCGACCTGGGTCAGGCCTGCGTAGGACACAAAAATTAGGCCTACTGTAGAGATCAGGCCTTCGAAACCAAACGGCATAAATGGCGTCAACTGCTGACGGTTTATTTCATCCGTGTTCAGGGAAAAAATTTCGAAAAGGCCCAGAATCACAAAGAAAATCAGGATACCAACCAGAGCAACCACAAGCATTCCCTGGACCTGGCCGGTTTTTTTCACTCCAACGATATTCAGGAGCATAAAAAGAAGTGAAAATGTAACCGCAATCGGTTTGATCGGCACGTCCATATATATAGACAGGTAGGCGCCCATCCCGATAAGGGCAAAGGCACTTTTAAAGATCAGGGC
>JBBDRX010000047.1:0-40832 GCA_040905245.1 Balneolaceae bacterium
CGCAACAAGGATATTGCCAAATGGTGTCTTGCCCTCTTCGACGACCAGATTTTGAATGGATGGGTTTCGGGATTCCGACTCCAGTCTGTCCAGCTCCTTTTTAGGGCCCGGTTTTCTGTCCCAGTTCTTGACAGGATTCGGGTATAGAGTAAGAAGGGTGCCCTGTTTCATCGATTCATGGTGTTGGTTTCAAGCACTTATCTGAAACGTACTATATTGTGCGGACATATTTCCGTCTCTTTTTCATTTTTTGTAGTCGGGAGCCTTCTCCCACACTTCTTTTTTTCCTGCTGTATCTATATGTGCAGTGTGTCGACGTACTATTCTGATGAACACCAATCAATAACAAAATAGTGAGGTCGGAATGACACAGTCAGAGAGACACGGCATCGCAGTACTTTCAGTTGATGAGATGAAGTCGACAAGTGGGGGAGCCGTCTGGGCTCTCCCGGTGGTAAAAACCGTCTTCAAGGTCGCTGGCGGGCTACTTACAGCTGCAAGTGTGTATGACGGTGCTGTCGATTTTGCAAACGGCTACAAAGCGTGCCGATAATTTTAATAAACACATAACAGGGAGTCAGTATGATTTGTCATGAGATGAAAGACGATGAACTCCGTCGAATTGCCGGCGGAAGGTGCGAACAGAAAAGGTTTATGGAAATTTTAGGTTGTATGACGGCCCGGTTTATGTCCTGGGCTGGCCAGGGAGCAGGCAACGGTGATTCCTTCTGTGGGCAGTCTGCAAGATCCTGTGCGCAATCACCATGAACCGGCTCATTCTCTGTCCCCGGAAGGGGGCGGGGAATGTTCTTTCATTCCTGAATACTCGAAAAGATGAACAAGTTTGTAAAACGATTCTATCCGACACTGTTGATTGTTTTTTTCCTGGCCATACCAGCTATACTATGGTGGATATCGACAGAACATATACAGGAGTGCCGTTATGCATTGACTGGAAAATCCTGGCTGGCTGGTGCAGGCCTGATCCTGCTAAAAGAGGGACTTGGCCGAAGAATGTGGAATGTAAGCCGCTCTGGACCTCCGGGACGTTTAAAACGAATTCGAAACCGGGCAGATCAGATTGTACGGATTCTGTTTGTACTCACTGGAGTCGGGATTTTTCTGGCCTCTGTAGTAGACATGTTGCTTATTCTCTTCAATTGAACAGGGAGAAGAGTTGTGGGATAAGGCTGGGCAGATTCCGGGATTGTAATACCGAATGAGCCCGAACCGGAATCGATTCCGGACAGCCATTGTTCGCTATTGTTATGTAAAGGGTTTTTGTTGAATGCGAACGGCATTCAGGATGGCCAGTAGAGCCACGCCTACATCGGCAAAAACAGCTTCCCAGAGGGTTGCCATACCCAGTGCACCCAGGCTGAGAACCAGCAGTTTTACTCCCATAGCCAGAAAGATATTTTGCCAGACAATGGCTCTTGTACTTCTGGCGATCCGGATAGCAGTAGCTATTCTGGAAGGCCTATCGGACTGGATTACCACATCTGCCGATTCAACGGCAGCGTCACTGCCCATTCCTCCCATTGCAATTCCAACATCACTTAATGCCAGAACGGGTGCATCATTTATACCATCCCCGGCATAGATTGTCGTTCCAGCGGATCGCTTCTTGATCTGTTCAAACAGAGTTGCCTTGTCTTCGGGTAGTAGTTCTGCATAGACCTGATCCAGTTGAAGCTCGTTCCCGATTTTTCTGGCTGTTGCCAGCCGGTCACCACTTAACATAATGAGTCGTTTGACTCCAAGCTTTCGTAGTGCATCTACCGCTTCTCTTGCGTCAGGTTTCAGTTTGTCCGAGATGACAATATATCCTTTGTGTTTACCATTGATTGCAAAGTGGACAACTGTTGCTTCATCGTCTGGTTCTTCCAGGAGAGCAATCCCGTTTTCCTTGAGCCAACGTCCGCTTCCGGCCATCCAGAATTGGCCGTCGAGATTTGCCTGTATTCCGGATCCCCTGACCTCTACAAAATTTTCCGGAGTGAGCAGGGAATTTGAATTCTGGCTGCCCCAGGCCGAGATCGCCTTGGCAATTGGGTGCGTGGAATGGCTCTCGAGGACAATAAGGCCGTGCATTAGCTGTTCTTCGTGGTCACCGTCAACTGTTCGAAATCGTTGTACATTGAATGTTCCCGACGTCAGTGTTCCGGTTTTGTCGAGAACCGCGGTTTTTACCGATGTGAGTGCATCCAGGAAGTTACCACCCTTGATCAGAATCCCGTGCCGGGACGCGGCACCAATACCTCCGAAATAACCAAGTGGAATGGAGATGACGAGTGCACACGGACAGGAGATTACCAGAAATACGAGTCCTCTGTAGAACCATTCCTGAAACTGATAATCGATAACAAACAGGGCAGGAAGAAGTACCAGAAGAGTTGCAAGAAAGACCACGGCCGGGGTATAGATCCGGGCAAACGTACGGATGAACTGTTCTGTTTTTGCTTTTCTCAGGGAAGCATGTTGAACCAGCTCCAGAATTCTGGCAATGGAACTCTGATCATACGTACTGGTAACTTCAATTTCTATGAGTCGATCAAGATTGATCATTCCGGCCAGAACGGTATCGTCCTGTTTGTACTCGCGGGGCGCACTCTCCCCGGTCAGGGCAGAGGTATCAAAGGATGCAAAAGACTCCAGCAACCGGCCGTCCAGCGGAACTCTCTCGCCGGGACGAACCTGAATTCGTGCCCCGATCGAAACGTCACGGGGATGCTTGTTGACAGCACCTTTCTCTTCAAGAACAGTGGCCGATTCGGGACGGACATCCAGAAGAGCCTGAATGTTGTTTCGGGCATTGTGAACCGCTCGATGTTGAAAGATCTCACCGACCGAATAGAAGAGCATCACTGCAACGCCTTCCGGGTACTCTCCGATGAGAAAAGCTCCGATTGTTGCAATTCCCATCAGACTGTACTCTGTAAACAGGCTTCCTCTGGCAGCGTGTCTAAAACCTTGCTGAAGAACGGGCCAGCCAACAGGAAGATAAGCGATCAGATAGAGTGGTAGCCTCAGTTGTTCATAAATCGACTGTCCAGGGAGAATCGTATCCAGTATGAGGCCTGTACCCAGTAACGATGTACTGAGAAGTGGCTGCCAATATTTTTTCAGTCGTTCCGATCCCATGCTGAATCCCTGGTCGAAGATTTCCGGTGATCATGTTGCCGTTGATTCCAGAATCAGTTCATGACCAGCTGTTCAATCGCAGATAAGACGGCTTCTCCGTCACCGGAGGCATTGACTTCCGTATCCTTGTAGACTATAGTGCCTGTACGGTCGATGATGAAGGTCCATCTGGCTGTCGTCACCTGTCGTGTCAGTTCAACCTCTTCTCCATCCACCACACGGGTAATCGTTCCACCATCCCGGAGCCTCACACCAAACGATTTGGCAATCTCGCCATTTGGATCGGAGAGAAGTGGAAAGTTGAGGTTGTTCATTCGTTTAAACAGTTGAAGGCTTTTTACTTCATCACCGCTGATCCCGACCACTTCTGCTCCAAGCTCTGTCAGTTTAGTGCGGTTATCCCTGAAACTGCAGGCTTGGCTGGTGCAGCCGCCCGTCATGGCAGCAGGGTAGAAGTAGACAACCAGCAGTGACTCTCCGACATGATCACTGCTTTGCCACAGCTCCCCGTTGTCGGACATAGCTTCAAATTCGGGAGCTGGATCGCCGGGTTCCAGATTGACGTCCTGTGCATCTGCACTGAACGAGAAAAGTAGCAAAGTGAACGTCAGAAGCGTTGTGATAGAGATAGAACGAACGGTGTACATCAGTTTCTCCGGTTGGTTTCATGGTAGTGAGGTATCCCCTGACCCGGTAGTACCGGAACGTTAAGTGGATACTACAGGATATTCAACTCCTGGTTGTGAATCAATGGTACAGTACATGAAAAGGATTTTCTCACTAGCCGACATAGTGGTACGTGCCCGAATGTTGAACTTCAGGACTTGTTAGAATAACCCTTTCTCCCTTCCTGTTCGTTCCCGTTGTCAGCTATGATGAGGGTGCCCCACATCGGTGGAGCGAAAAATCGGGATAAACTCTTTCAAAGGCATATCTCCGGATTGCCCGGACGGATCTCTTTCAAGTGTCATTTCATAGAGGACACGGTCACTTCGATAGTACCTTTTTTGAAAGTAGACCGGTTTATCCCCGATTGTATAGGATGTTCTGTCAATCCTAAGAAGTGGAGAGCCTGTCTCAATCCTCAAATCTGCAGCCAATGTAGCACTTGCAAGATCTGCTGTTAGTTGATAGCAACCCCTCTGGATGGGTATTTCATACTTTTTTTCAAGCATGTTGTATATAGTGGAGTGTTCCAGCTTGTCTGGTTCGATCAACTGACCATAAAGCATGGGAAGCCAGGTGCTGTCGAAAGCGATCGGCTCTCCGTCCGCAAGCCGTAACCGGTCGATCTGAATAATAATAGTCTTCGTCTCCAGCTGAAGTTGTTTGGCCAGCCACTCCGGAGCCTTAATCTGTCCTACATCTTTCACGATTGAGGTGGCTTTGAACCCGGCTCTGGACATATCTTCCTGAAAGTCAGTCAAACGAACCAGATTGTGTGGAGTTCTGTTATCACTTACAAAGGACCCCAACCCCTGACATCTGTAAATAAGGGCGTCACTCTCCAGAGACTGCAGGGCCCGGCGAATTGTCACCCGGCTTACGTCGAATCGCTTAGCAAGTTCATTTTCAGAAG
This sequence comes from Balneolaceae bacterium, assembly GCA_040905245.1. GTDB lineage: Bacteria > Bacteroidota > Rhodothermia > Balneolales > Balneolaceae > JBBDRX01. Next base: position 4,724 of record JBBDRX010000047.1, read on the forward strand.
GTAGTTTCTGCTCCGGGGTGTAGTGGCCTTCTTCAATCTGTTTTCGCAGCCACTGGGTGATCTGACTGTGCCGGGGGGTGCCTTCTTTCAATTTTATCATCATAATGGAGTGTAGGGTTGATCTGTACAATCTTCGCTTGTAAGATAAGAGATGCGGTAGAAATATCAATACTTGTATTGACAAGTTAGAACAAGTTTGCTATACTTTTACTGGAGTTAACAAAAATAAACCATTACTACCATGTTTGACCTTCTTTCACAACCCTGGCCCTGGTATGTTGCCGGCCCGGTTATTGGCCTGACTGTTCCCCTTCTTTTGTTGGCGGGAGGAAAACTGTTTGGCGTTTCCGAAAACCTTCGACACGCCTGTGCAGCTTGTGGCTTCGGGAATATTGAATTTTTTAACTATGACTGGAAAGAGTCGGGCCACTGGAATCTGATCTTTTTGGCCGGTGCCGTACTGGGCGGTTTTCTCGGTGGATATATATTTGCGGACCCGAATCCCATTGCCTTGTCGCAGTCGACGATTACAGATCTGCAGCAACTTGGCATCCGTGATTTTGATGGATTTGTTCCAGCGGAACTTTTCCAATGGAAGGCTCTGGGATCGGGTACTGGATGGATCGTACTGGTTCTCGGAGGATTTCTGGTCGGCTTTGGAGCCAGATATGCTGGAGGTTGCACCTCGGGACATGCAATTTCCGGACTGTCTGACCTGCAGCTGGCCTCCCTGATTGCCGTTATAGGTTTTTTTATAGGCGGCCTGATTATGACATACCTGATCTATCCATACATACTTATATAAAAGCGGGGCTGAATAATGAAACCATTAGAATATTTGAAATATCTGCTTATCGGAACCTTTTTTGGGTTTGTCCTGATGAAATCCGAAGTGGTCTCTTGGTATCGAATCCAGGAGATGTTTCGATTCGATTCGATTCATATGTATGGAATTATAGGCCTTGCCGTACTTGTGGGCATCGTCTCTATCCAGATTATCAAGCGATGGAACATCAGGGACATCTACGGGAATGAGATAACCATTCCTCCGAAGGACCCGACTCAGGTGAAACGGTACATAATTGGTGGAACCCTGTTCGGGTTAGGCTGGGCTCTACTTGGAGCATGTCCCGGCCCGATGTTTACATTGCTCGGCAGCGGACTGACTATCATGGCCGTGCCGATTCTGTCTGCAGTGGCGGGAACCTATACCTATGGCCTGTTGAGAGACAAACTTCCTCACTAATCTATGAGAATTAACAACGGAAACGACCATGTATTTCAAACAGTTTTTTGACGATAAACTTGCACAGTACGCCTACATGATTGGTTGTCAGGCCAACGGAACAGCTGTCGTAATTGATCCGATGAGAGATATCGATCAGTACATCGATGCTGCAGCGAGGGAAAATCTGACGATAATAGCGGCTGCAGATACTCACATCCATGCCGACTATATATCAGGGCTTCGGGAATTTGCTGAACGGGGTGTAAAGGTGTATGCATCCGATGAAGGGGATGTAGACTGGAAGTACGAGTGGCTCATAGAGAGTAATTACGACTATCAGTTGTTGATCAACGGAGACTCTTTCCGAATTGGCAACATTACGATTGAAGCCTGGCATACTCCGGGCCATACTCCGGAGCACATCAGCTACAAGGTGACAGACGGTGCTGCCGCCGATGAACCGCTTGGCATTGCCACAGGTGATTTTATATTCGTGGGAGATGTGGGGCGGCCAGATCTTCTGGAGTCCGCCGCCGGCCAGATAAATGTAATGGAGCCTTCTGCAAGGACTCTTTACTCTTCTGTTCGGGAGTTTGGAACTGTTCCGGAATATCTTCAGATCTGGCCGGGTCACGGAGCCGGGAGTGCCTGCGGCAAGGCACTTGGCGCCATACCGATGAGTACAGCCGGATATGAATTTCAGTACAATAATTCCCTGAAAGCAGCAGATTCGGAGGAGCATTTTGTGAAGTTTATTCTTGAGGGCCAGCCCGAACCTCCGCTCTACTTTGCACGGATGAAGCGCGATAACAAGATGGGGCCGATATTGACATCCGGTCCTGCCCGTCCCCATAGAATGGGGGCCAGTGAAGTGACAAATATCCTTGACCGTGACAAAGCAGTCGTGATCGACACACGGGGTCGAACAGATTTTGTGCATGGACATTTGCCGGGTTCCCTCTTCTCTCCACTGAACCGTCAGTTCAACACAGTGGCCGGATCCTATGTAAGAGAGGACGAGGAGATTTATCTTGTAGTAGACGAAAACCGGGTAGACGAAGCAGTCCGTGATCTTTATCGAATTGGCCTCGATCAGGTCAAAGGGTATCTGACTCCTCGGGATCTTCAGGTTTACAGCGGAAGGGGAGGCATACTCGACACACTGGAGACCGTGACATTTGATCAGTTGAAGAGTGAACCGGCCAGCAAGGTAGTACTGGATGTCCGGAACATCACCGAGTATCAGCAGGGACATGTTGAGGGTGCTATTCAGATTGCATATACACGTCTTCTTGAGCGAACAGAAGAACTTCCGATGGAGAAGCCAATTTATCTCTATTGTCAGTCCGGGGCTCGTTCTGCGACAGCTACCGCACTGTTGAAACGACAGGGATTTGATGTTGTGTTGATTGATGACGAATTCAGCGAAGAGGACCGACTCAAAACTGTATAATCAAGCGGAAGGGACACACGTCCCTTTTTACCTGTGATGAAAAAAATCATCGAATCCATTCCTGTCCGGCTTCCTTTATTGAAGACACTTCGGTACTACACCCGAGACGATTTTCGCAATGATCTGAATGCAGGCCTTACAGTCACAGTCATGCTTGTTCCTCAGGGGATGGCCTATGCGGTTCTGGCAGGCTTGCCACCGGTTTACGGACTTTATGCATCGATCGTCCCACTATTGGTCTATGCTTTATTCGGAACGTCGAGACAACTGGCTGTAGGGCCGGTTGCAATGGTCGCGCTTTTGATTCTGACAGGCGTAGGAGAGTTCGCCGAACCCGGTTCCTCCAGGTTCATTCAGCTTGCGATTACCGCTGCCCTTGGTGTCGGGATAGCCCAGTTGCTTATGGGGGTATTCCGAATGGGATTTCTGGTGAACTTTCTCTCTCATCCGGTGTTAAGCGGCTTTACGTCTGCTGCCGCCATTATCATTGGTGCAAGTCAAATATCCAGCCTTCTGGGAATAGATTCGGCAGGAGGGAGTCATGTCCATACCGTCTTGCTCAATCTGGTTGAGCATTTCGGAGATGTGGACCCGATTACAACACTCATCGGGTTTGGGTCCGTAGCTGTTATTTACACATTCAAAAAGTGGAAGCCGTCCGTTCCCTCCGCTCTTCTGGTGGTTGCGGGGGGCACCCTGTTCACAGCTCTGTTCCAATTGCAGGAGCGGGGTGTGGCAATTGTTGGAGAGGTCCCCAAAGGATTACCGGGGATAGTAACCGGAGCTTTCTCTGTTTCGGACCTGGAGCTTCTTCTGCCGATGATACTTGTAATTTCACTGGTAGGGTATATGGAATCAATTGCTGTTGCGAAAGCTATTGCCAACAAAAGAGGCTACAACATCGATCCGAATCAGGAACTGATCGCACTGGGAAGTGCCAATATTGCCGGAAGTCTGTTTCAGTCTTTTCCGGTCACAGGTGGATTTTCAAGAACGGCTGTAAATGATCAGGCTGGTGCCATAAGCACTTTGGCTTCTGTGATTACGGCACTTTTGATTGGTGTGACGGTTCTGTTTCTGACACCGCTCTTTTACTACCTTCCCAAGGCTGTTCTTGCAGCAATTATTGTTGTAGCTGTTGCGGGACTTTTCGATTTCAGGGAGGCAAGACATCTTTGGAAGAGTGACCGAAGAGATCTCCTTATGCTGCTTGCAACGTTTGTATCTACATTGCTATTTGGAATTGAAGAGGGGATTCTCACAGGAGTTGTTCTCTCCCTTGTACTGGTAATTTACAGCAGTTCAAGGCCTCACCAGGCAGAACTGGGTCGTCTGGGGAAGACTCGGAACTTTCGCAATATTGAACGGTACAACGAGGCGAAAACAGACCCGGCGATCCTGATCTATCGATTCGATTCGTCGCTGTTTTTTGCCAATATTGAGCATTTTAGAGAAACGATCCATCGGAGAGTACGAAGCAGAGGGAAAGAGTTAAAACTGGTGATCCTTGATGCATCTGCAATCCATGAGATCGATTCCTCCGGGATTCAGGCGCTTCAAAAACTGGTGGACGAACTGCGCGAACACCGGATAGATCTCTATCTCGCTGGTGTCATTGGCCCGGTCCGGGACCGTCTGAAGCTGTCCGGAGCGCTACAGAAGATCGGGAAGGAGAACTTCTTTTTCGATGTAGCGGAAGCGGTGGATTTCCTTGACCAACAGGGAAAGGGATCAGAAAATCGTACCTTTTCTCCATATCAAAGTAACTGGTAGGTTCAATTGGTCCGGTCGGATAAAAAAGGATACTCAGTCAATGACGAAGAAGTTGTATTCTCCCTGCAGGGGTGCCCGACCCCTTTTTTTAATTATGCCTTCTCCCCGAAAGTCGATCACTTCACCACCGAGAAACGTTTTGGCCGCTCGTCGTGCAAGCCAGCCGAGCTCCCCCAGAAGAGGGTAGCTTTCCTGGTTATTAACCCGAGTGATTTCAAGTTCAGATCCGTTATCGAAACGGATCTGAATGCGGCTGGCGATATCTGTGCTGCGAAGGCGTTCCATATCATGTAATATTGCCTGCTCGGCTCCATACAGATGAATTTTACCATCACGGGTTTTCAAGTAGTAACCAATGGCACGCATCTCCCGATTGTCTGATGGCCGGAGAGTATAGACCAGATCCCAGTTTTGAGAATTCCGGTGGCGTACAAACCGGTATCCGCTGTGCATCAGTTTTGTGGTTGTCTGGTTTTGAAAGGTATGATCCATATAGGCTGTTCCCCGAACTTCCTGCCGATTGCTGTTTACCCGAACATAGCCAGTCACATCGGCATAAGGGATGTGGGTGATGATTCCGATTTTTTCATTTTTTATCGAAAATTGTCCGTTTCCCCACTGCAGGCCGGATTCTATGTTGTGAAAACTGAGCTGGAAATCATATTCGACACCTCCCTTGGACGTGTTAACGACCAGGAGATGCTTTTTCGGAAGCTTACCGGTAAAGTAGATCTCTCTTTCGGGGTGGAGCTGAAATCGATGGTTTTCACGATCCTGTACCAGCCGTTCGATCGGGTACTCTCTCGCTACCTGATAGGTTTTGCCATCCGGGTAGAAGATTGAGATTCGGATACCACTGACAGCAGATTTAAGCCCACCAAAATCTGCTGCAGAAAAGATCACATGCATTTTTATACCATTGTCGAAATAGAACTGATAGTTCCAGAATTCGTTATAGTGATTTCCTCTCATCGTTTGTGCCCATATCGACTCTTCCACCGGCCGGTTGAGGCCGCCTTCCGGATTTGTGATTTGCGCCTGGGAAATAGATGCCATTGCCAGAAAAAAAATGGCCGGGCAAAGGAGACGGGAGAGAATGCTCCTCAACAGTCGTGGAGTATGGTCAAGTTGAGCCTGTGTCATAGAAATCCCTGAATCTGATGTTAACAGTTCTGTTACAACAGAATGTCTCAATATAACAGAAGTAGATTACGTTTATGTTTCGGGACTGTCGGGTTACAACATATTTTTACAACCCATTCATTCATCGGTTCCTTCTTTGTTCAATATTTCTGGCTCCGACATGCCTGAAGGCTTGCGATCAGCAGATTGAATCGCTCCTGAGTTTTCAGGTTTCTGGACTGGTTTTACATCCGGATCTTTGGAGTACGTGGATAGAATCATAAAGAGAATCAGGTTGGTCAGTTTTCTGAGTGCACTCGAGACTAACAGCATGCCGGCTACTGAAGCTGTTGCCATGTTAAGCATCCTTGAGAGTTCAATTCCAGCCCACATAAAAACCAGATCTCTGCTTGGCAGTAACGGAATACGGTTCACAATGATGACAATCGTCAAAAAGAGAAACCAGACGGAGATCGGCGTATCCGGAAGTACCACCGCCCATTGAACAATCATGAGTCCGTGATGAATCAGGAACCGTACCAGATAGATACAGTAGATCGCAACAGCCTTGCGAAGCGATAGAGAGAAGATGTAGGAGCGAAATTGAACAAGAACAAAGAGAGTGGCACTCGCTATGAATATTCCCAGAAGAATATAGACAAGGTCGACCCGTTCAATCAGTTGATCCAGGTCGATGACACCGGTAAAAACCAGAACTCCGATCAGACAAAGGGCCACAAGATTGGAGTTGACTGCCGAAAGGATGTTGTTGTCCCGAACGCTCTTAAGAATTTCGCGATCTCCAATATCCAGCCAGTTGCGAATCCGGACGAAGAGATAAAACTCGCCGGAATAACCCATGACCTCTTCATTGTAGACGCGTTTGGACAGAAATATTTTAAAGAGCTTCCAACGCGGGATGGGCCAAATCCTTCTGTAGATAAGGACTTCGGCAACGGGCAGGGACAGATAGAGAACGAAAAAGAGAATATAGAATAGCGGGTGCCCCGGCAGATTTTGCAGAACTTCCTTCCAACCAATGTCATACAGTTGATAAAGAATGATCCCGACAATTGCTGTTACGACTGTCCAGCGAATGTACTTCTGTACTCTTTTGGCTTTTGGCCCGTCCAGTAGGTGCTTCCAAATATTTCGGATCCTTTCTTTGGAGATCAAGTGGATGAGTTAAACAGGTTAGGGAGTCGGGCTTTCATCACCGATCAGATTTTCAAGAGTCTCGGTCAGTTCCCGTTTTAGAACTGGATTCAGTCGTTCCAGGCCCTGTATACAAAGACAGCGTGTCTTCCCCTGTTGGATTCTATTCAATTTCTGTCGGATTTGGTATTGAAAGTCGGTCTCGCAATTGATCATCAAATGGTCTCTTGCTTTCTTGAGAATGGCCCGGCCCCGGCGGATCTCCATGTGGTTTGCCAGATAGATCGTGGAAAACTGATCCATATTACGAAATCGATACTGAATATTTTGTTCAAACAGCTCAGGGTGTTGTCGAAAGAACACCCGGATGGTTTCGGTACGAACCGGATGGGGGATGTGAGGAATTCTGAAGTAACGGTTTCGAAATCCTGCAAGTCGCGCCGACCGAATCTGAAGGAGGTGATGCATGGATCGCGTGATACCGAAATATCGATAAGCCATTGCATTTAGCCAGTTATTCAGTCGCACTCTCATATTACTAAAAGCGGAAGCGTAGTTCCACCGTCCTCGCAAAACCACAGAGTCGTTGAAAAAAAACCGTTCCGGTGGAATCGGGGCGGTCAATAGAATATCGTCGTTGAAGTAGATGAATCGCTCGGCAATACCTGGAATACGATGGAGAGCGGTTTCAATTGTCCGGCTGTTGAAGGTAGGCAGTGCCCATTCACAGGATTCGAAAATTTCGGAATGATCTACGATTCGTACCTTCAGTTTCTTCTGCAGTGAAGATGTGAGAAAATCGGGCCGTTGATTATCTGTAACCAGATGAATGGTCCGGATCCAGGGCGCGAACTGGCGTATTAATCTCAGACAGTAGTTCAATTCGCCATTGTCAACGAAGCGGGTAGAGATGTGACCGGTAGGGATGTCGTACTCCTTGTCAGGCTCTTGCTCCCTGATGCGGTTTTTACGTTCTATATGCGCTTCGTCGTTCCCATCTACCCAGGTAACGACAGCGTCAATGGGTCTGTTCATATGCAATTCTCTTGTCCTGAATCCGGAATTGATTAGCGGAGCGGCAGGTTAACGGTCTCGCTCTGCGAGTTCGAGCCATTCGGTTCCTTTTTGATCCAGTTGCTGCTGTAATTCGCCGTATCGAACAGTCTCTTTTTCCAGTTCCTCCGGGTTCAAGTCAGTTCCTGAGAGTTTTTTTTCTACTTCCATCTGTTCTTTCTCCAATATCTCAATCTCTTTCCCAAGCTTTTGAAACGTCTTTTTCTCCTTGTAGGTCAGGCCGCGGCCTGACGGTTTCGGCTCTTCTTTCTTCAGTTCAGGTTTAGATCTGGTTGCTCCTTTCTTTTTTCCGCCCGCTTCCTGCTGCGCCAGTTCGTCCCGGTACTCCTGGTAGGTTCCATGAAAATCCCGGATACGGCCTTCTCCCTCAAACACGAAGTAATGTTGAACCAGCCGATCCATGAAAAAACGGTCATGAGAGACGATGATCAGACATCCTCCAAAGTCCTCCAGAAAAGACTCCAGACGGTTCAGGGTCATCAGGTCCAGGTCGTTGGTAGGTTCATCCAGAATCAGGAAATTCGGATTCTGGATGAGCACCATCATTAGTGCCAGACGTCGTTTCTCTCCACCACTCAGTTTGGAGACAAACGTGTACTGCATTTCCGGTGTGAACATGAAAAACTCCAGAAACCGGGAAGCGGTAATTCGTGAACCATCTGCCATCTGGATTACTTCGGCTTTCTGTTTCAGAATGTCAATAACTCGCATGGACTCGTCAAAGTCGAGCCCTTTCTGTTCATAGTGTCCGAACTGAACCGTACTTCCTTTGTCGATTTCACCATGGTCGGCCGGCTCCTTCCCGGTTAGAATATTCAGAAATGTACTTTTACCCGCTCCATTACGCCCGATAATACCAATGCGTTCCCCCCCTTTAAAGGAGTAGGAGAACTTCTTCAGAATTACGTTCTCACCGTACTGCTTGGAAATATCCGTCAGTTCAACAATTTTGTCGCCCATTCTGGTCATATCCATCTCCAGCCGCAGCTCAGACTCTTCGGTCTCCTGCTGAACCCGTTTGGCGGTTTCGTGAAAGGCATCGATCCGAGATTTGGACTTGCTGGTACGGGCTTTTGGTCCACGTCGCATCCACTCCAGCTCTTTTTTGTAGTGCTGTTTGGCCTTGCCGAGTGCGACCTGCTCGTTCTCCTCCCGTTCACTCTTTTTCTGAAGGTAGTATTCGTAGTTTCCCCTGTGGTGATAGAGCGTTCCGCTGTCAATTTCAATGATGTGGTTGCAGACCCGGTCCAGGAAGTAGCGGTCATGTGTGACCATTAACAGTGTCATTCGGGTACGTGCCAGATACTGCTCCAGCCACTCAATCATATCCAGATCCAGGTGGTTGGTCGGTTCGTCCAGGAGAAGCAAATCGGGTTCATCCAGAAGGACAAAGGCAAGAGCCACCCGTTTTCGTTCGCCGCCGGACAGGGAAGCGATGGGTTGGTCCAGATCCACGATTCGGAGCCGGCCGAGGATCTGTTTCATCCGCTGTTCGTAATCCCAGGCGTTGGCCGCATCCATCTCCGAGAGAGCTCGCTGATAGGCCTTCTGTGTCTCGGGGTTAAAATCGGCAGCCTGGGCATCTGCGGCCGCCTCGTAGCGTCGAATCAGGGATACAGACGTATTGCTGCCACTGTTGATGAACTCCTGAATCGTTTTTTGGTCGTCCAGTTCGGGCTCCTGCTCCAGGAAACCGGTTCGAACCCCGTTCTGATACATCACCTTGCCATTGTCAGGAGTTTCCTGCCCGGCCAGGATTCGCAGAAGTGTCGATTTTCCTGTGCCGTTCGGAGCCACCAGAGCGGTTTTATCTCCTTCGGACAGCCCAAAGGTAAGCCCCTCAAAGAGAACATTGAGGCCGTAACGTTTGGATACTTCTTCAACAGAGAGAAAGGTCATAAAACAGATTTGAAAAAGGGTTCAGAACTGGCTCGGCCCGGATTCCAGCCGGGATCACACACCCGAAACCCATAGTACGTGCAAGCCTTTTAAACGTAAACAGCCTTAAACATAAGAAATTGTGGAGAAAGAAAGAGGTATGAACCTCTCAGTTGGTGGACTCCGACTCGATAGTCTGGCCAAAAAAGACAGCATTCAGGAACAGCTTATTGGTTCCAAACCAGAAAGCGCGGAAATTTGGGTTGTCGACCATGGATATGACGCGGCCTGAACCCTGAGACGATACCACAATAGAGGCGGATTCGCTCAACAGCTCCAGATTACGTTCAGAGATATAACCGCTGGAGAGGGGAGCTTCTTCGTAGACCAGAGGGGTAGCGTAGGGGTTGTTGCCCTCTCGTTTCAAAAAGAGGGTGGAGTTTCGGAAAATTCGGATTGACGAGTCTCGGAATCCGTATCCGATCGGATGTGATGGGTCCAGCCGGCCGTGAAAGATGGCCCCGCCAATTACTTCTGCTCCCCGGCTGTTTGCCAGATCGGCATATCGTTGAGGCTCCTCCGCGGCTGAATAGGACTCCTCTTTGTAAGCGATATTCGCCAGTTCCTGTTCGATCCCCCAGTTGAGTGCCTGTCGGATCAGGATCAGCGTTCCTCCATTACGAACCCAGCTACGTATCTTCTGCGACTCCCTGCCACCAAGCGCACTGTAGTTACCGGAGACCATCACCAGAACATTGTAGCGGTCCAGATCTGTGGAAGATATTCGCTGTTGCTCCAGCAGCGACAGTGGTATGCCCATCCGCTGGTCCATCAGGTGCCACACTTCACCCGCTTCGTAGGAATTCGTTCCGCGGCCAACGACGAGTGCGACTTCCGGCTTCCTCAGAGGAGTAAATCCGGGACTTCCCAGATCCGCACCCTCCTCACTGAGCCCGCTGTGAACGGCATAAACATCGATCCCGTTTGCCGCACCCGACTCTCTGAGCAGGCGATGAATCTCTTCGGGGTCTACCTGATCCTGTACACCGAGTGGAACCTGAATGGTCCCGTAGGAGAAATTCACGGATCCTTCGTCGGTGGAGGTGCGGAACGGTGTCGACGTTACCAGGGTTCTCACACCAGCCTTCTGAAGTTTGTGAAGGAGACGGGGAGCATAGTAGTTATCCCACTGGAAGAGGTAGCTGTAGGAGCTCTGCCCTCCAATGAGTCTGCCTACGGGCTTTTTGGGTTGAACCACCCGATCTCCGGTTAATTCAGAGTCGTAGGCACGGTTGTCAAGTTCGGCATACGGCATATTCATGGCCTGGGGCAGAGACCAGCTGGAAATGTCATAGAAAATGCTGTCGGGAAAAGCGGTTCTTTGCTCAAAAAAGGACTCGATCAGCCGGAATTGGGGCTGTTCTGTCTCAATAAGGAACGCCTCTCCGGCCCGAAACGTCTCTCCGCCTGCTTGTACGTCTCTGGCCAGCATGTGCATCTGAATCTGATGTGCTGCAAGCATATCTGCCATATGCCAGGTTCGTGCCCGGTCGTTCGAGTCCCCAAACAGGTAGGCCCGGATATTTCCGTCGCGGCCCTCCCGGACGGATTCACGGTAAAACTCTCTCATATAGGTGTGTAGATCTACCCGCAGGTCATATGCGCCCCTTAGTGTGGAAAGAGAGGTCGAGAACTGATTCCGGATGGTTTCCGGAAAGGTCTTGATTCCGTAGACCGTTTCCCGAGCATGTCCTCTTGAGCTGGATTGTTCATAAAGGATTCCGAGGCTTCCCTGGATATCCGGGTAGGAAGAACCTTTTCCGTAGTAGAAGTCGTCGTAGCGTTCTCCGGTGAAAAAGAGTTGTTGATGCTCCTCCAAGGCGTCTGCATGATACCTGGCCAGTTGCAGGGTCAGATCCTGATTCTGTTGAGGTGTGAGCGGATGAACCCGGCTTGGAGGTCCGGGCTGAAAGTAGTAGGTGTCGTTGGAGCGCATTTCGTGAAAATCCCCGAGAATATTCGGTTTCCAATGCTGATACGTCTCTACGCGAGCACGGCTGGCGGGGTGCTGGGCCGGAAGCCAGTCCCGGTTCAGGTCGAACCAGTAGTGGTTGGTTCGGCCTGTTGGCCAGACTTCATTCAGCTCTCTTGTAGAAGGGTCGGTCACCGGTGTGTGGCTCTTGTGCCGGTTCACCCAGGAGGCGAACCGGTTCAGCCCGTCCGGGTTTTGACTGGGATCGAGCAGGACAACACTATTATGAAGTAGTTCTTCAATCTCGGCCCCCCGGGCAGCCGCGAGATGGTAGGCGACGAGCATGGAAGCGTTGGAGCCGCTGGGTTCATTTCCGTGAATACTGTAAGCGAGATTGAGCACCACGGGCATGGATTCAAGGTTCAGCTCACCGGATTGTTCTGGATCGGCCAGGGCCTGTTGCTGTTCGCGAATCTGGTCGATTCGTTTGTGATTTTCTTCGGAGGTGATGGTCAGAAGGAGGAGAGGTCGATTCTCGTAGGTTCTTCCACGCTCTTCCAGTGTGACCCGGTCCGACGATGCGGCCAGGGCTTTCATATAGTGAACCAGTTTGTCATGGCTGACGTGGAACTCTCCCACTTCATGACCGATGACAAAAGCCGGGGTCGGAATGTCCGGATTGTACGAAACGTCTTCAGGGAGATACTTCTCCAGAGTCTGTGAGAGTGCAGGGGAAAACGTACCTGTCAGAAAAATCAGGAGCAGAGAGAGGGTTTTGAACTGAAACATGGGGAATATGGTTTTCAATATGAGATTCGACACCGGATAATACAAAAACCAACAGGATGTTTGTACATTAAGGGATGCGGGATAATCAATGGATTTCTGTGACGATGGATCGTTATCTGCTTCTTATACTATCTGTACTTGTTCTCCAGGGCTGTGGCCGTACGGGTGAGCTGGGCCCGGAACCGATGCCGGAAAGCTATATGAAATCTCTTGAGGAGTGGAAGGACTACCGGGTGAAGGTCTTGAAGGAACCGACCGGTTGGTTGCGTTTGATCGACCTGATTTGGCTTGAGCAGGGAAAGAATCGGTTCGGTAGTTCGCCGGAGATGGATGTCCGGTTTCCGGAAGGTACCTTGCCGGAGGAAGCGGGGTCGTTTTATCTGTCCGATGGGCGGGTAACGATGACGGTTCACGAAGGAGTTCCGATTACTCATGAGGGGGAATCGGTGAGGGAGATGGTACTACGCGAGGGGGATCATCGGCCGGAGGTGGAGTTCGAGAATCTGACTTGGTTTATTGATGTCAGGGGAGATCGGTACGGTGTACGTATTTTTGATACGGAGAGAGAGAAGGCCGAAGCGTTTATCGGATTTCCCTTTTTTGAAGTGAACCCGGAGTGGCATCTGCAGGCGCGATTTGTGGCGTGGGAAGAGGAACGAGTGATCGATTTGAAGAATGTACTTGGAGATACCGTTCACCGCACATCCCCCGGATGGATCGAATTTGTAGCCGGTGGAGAGCGACACTCGATGATCGTCTTTGAAGCCGCAAGCGGGTTGTTCCTGATGTTTAACGATCGGACGGGTGAAGACGAGACGTTCCAGGCGGGTCGCTATCTGATTCTCGATTCTCCAAAGGAGAACGGCCATGTGACTCTCGACTTCAACAGAGCGTATAATCCTCCCTGTGCCTTTAACCGTTTTACCACTTGTCACCTTCCACCTCCGCAAAATCGGCTGGATCTTGAAATTCGTGCCGGTGAGAAGAGACCTGTCGACTGGGACGGACTGTATCAATAACGTAGCGAGCCCCTCTCTTATTTACGGCCATGTGCGTTTTTGAACACGTCTGCTTGCCTTCCGGTTAGGGTTCTTGCCCTTCGTCAAATAGCCGTTGCAAGAAGTTTCATGCTATCTATTAATCTCTGCCACTGTTATGCGAACTCTCTTCATTTGTTATCGTAATAATTATTTTTAGACATGACTAAAATTTTATTACATTGTGAATAAATACAGAGGGGTGAATCACGAATACGGATCGTATTTCGCCTTTGGCGTTGCCATCCGGCCTCTGTTATCATGCCCGTTGATTTTTTCGCGATGTTTACAATTTGTTTACGATCCATCGGTCTGATTCCGATTTTGACACTTTTCATACTTGCAGGAGGCCTGTATGGACAGAGTACGGTTATTCTGGAGGGACGGGTGGCAGATGCCCGGACCGGTGAGCCCATTCCCGGTGCGACGGTTCAGAAGGCTGGATCTTCGGGAGGCGCTGTGACGGATCTGGAGGGCTTTTTTGAGTTGGAGGGTGATGCAGGCTCTGAAGTGGAGATCGTGGTGCGGTCTGTTGGATATCATCCCGTTCGGATACCTATTGGAGACCTCTCAGACAGCCCGGTATTGATCGAGCTGGAGCCGGAGATTCTGCGATCAGAGGAGGTCGTTGTTACGGGATCTCCACTTGGGCGGAATATTCACTACCAGCCCGTTCAATCGATGAACCGGGAACAACTTCAGCAGCAGGCCGCTCCCAGCCTCGGTGAGATGCTGGATGGAACAGTCGGGGTTGCTACTCGCTCATTTGGATCGGCCCCGGCTCGCCCGGTTATTCGTGGTTTTGACGGAGATCGGGTGCTTGTGATGCAGAACGGGGAAAGAATGGGTGACCTCTCCAGTACGGCCGTGGATCATGCTGTCGCGCTGGATCCGTTGTCGATGGATCGTGTGGAGATTATCCGGGGGCCAGCCAGTCTGCTCTATGGATCGAGTGCAATCGGCGGTGTGGTTAATATGTTCAGCAGCGATATGCCCCGGGAGTGGGAAGAGGGGTTCAGCGGTACGGTTGCGACCCACGGTGCAACCATGAATCGGATGGGAGCCGGGATGGTTCGCATTCAGCAGGGTACAGAGAATATTGCGGCTACGGGTCGTTTGATATACCGGGATGCGGATGATCTGCGGACCCCCGCTGGTCGGTTGCCGGATACGAGACTTTCCAACAGGAGTTACGGTGGAGGTGTCGGATTTCGATCCGGGGAGTTCGAGTCCGGCCTCTCTGTGAGTGGAATGGATTACTCCTACGGTCTACCCGACGCAGTTGACAATCCCCTGGAGTCTATAGAGATTCAGATGAATCGGTTCAACCTGCAGAGTATTTCCACACTGGAAATGCCTCATTTCTTTGAACATGCCGAGTTGAGGGTTCATTATAGCAGCTACCGGCACGATGAGTTGGAGCTGTTGTCTGAGCCGGATGGATCATCGCACCAGGGGCTCGGAATCTCGTTTGACCAACAGACGGTCAGCAGTTCACTGGTGCTCCGTCATCGCCAGATCGGTGCATCTGAAGGTGCGGTGGGGTTTAGTGCCAACTATTCAGAAATGGATGTGGGGGGTGCAAATGCACTGACACCGAATGCGAGTGGCTATTTTATGGCAACATATCTCTATGAAGAGATTCTTATGCGTCCCGGGCTCAGAATGAAGGCGGGAGGGCGTGTAGAGTTCAAAAAGACGTCCGTTCGGGCCAATAAACTGTTCCCGGATGCCAGTCGCTTTGAGGATCGCCGTGACCTGATTTTTTCAGGGGCTGCCGGCCTTCACTATAGTCCCTCCCGACAGTGGACGGCAGGGCTGCAGATTGCGCGTGCGTACAGAACTCCTACGATTGAAGAGCTCTACTCCTTCTCTCCACACGCGGCTGCAGGTTCGTTTGATGTGGGAGATTCGGAGCTCCAGAACGAATACAGCCTGGGGAGTGATCTCTATGTCGACTATCACGGTGCGTTGCTCTCGAGCCAGCTCTCTCTTTTTGCCAACCGGATCGATCACTATGTCGATTTTGCACCGAGTGGAGAGCAGCATGAGCCCTCCGAACTGCCGATTTTTCGCTATGTGTCCAGGGATGCGATTCTCTATGGATTTGAGTGGATGACGGTTGTTGACCTCAACTCCCGATGGCAGGCCAGCGCTGGCCTGGACTATGTCCGGGGAAGGGAGCGGGGCGACAGTCCGAATGACCTCACGTTTATTCCACCCATGCGAACTCACCTTCAGCTTCATTACGATTCCGGATCGATTCGGGCGGGAGCGAGAATGCGGATCGTCAGCCGGCAGGATCGGGTTGCGCCTAATGAAGCGCCAACGGATGGATATCCGCTATTGGGGCTGGATGCCGTATATCGGTTTGGCCATGGGGTAAGCTTATCTTTCCGAATGGATAACCTGATGAATGAGCGTTACAAGGATCACCTCAGCCGGGTCGAAAATCGGGATGCTCCCATGCCGGGGCGTAATCTGAATGCCATGTTTAGATGGGAGTTTTGAATCATTCGGCTGCGGGTTCCGGCTTTTCACAGTCGGCTCCTGACTCCTGACTCTTGAATTCCGGATGACGGGCTCAGGACTTGTGTTTTATGGCCTGCTGCTGTCTGCGGGAAGCAGCGGCAAGAGCTCACGGGCTTGGTTTAGATGGCGCTTCTCGTGAGTAACCATGATGTCAAAGGCATCTTCCAGTTTGTAGACAATGAAACGGCTTGCCGGGGAGGCGATCACGGCACCCTCATCGAACAGTATCTGAGATTCGTCGATCATCCGCTTCAACTCTTCCTGATGCGACTCGAACCGGTCCAGTATAATTTCGGGTCGTTCTATTGTCGACGGTTCCCATATCTGAAAGGTTTTCATTTTTCGTCGCCGGTCTGGTTGTATAAACAAGAGAATCAATGATTTCATCAGCCCGGCGGCTACCGGAATTCTGGCGGCAAGCGGCTTTTTCCACGTTCCCGCCTTCATGGAGTTGATCAGTGGAAAGTAGGAGGCATTAAGCTGAATGACATGCTGAATATTTTCGGCGATACTCCAGGTCTGCTGATCAGGTTTCCAGCTCAGTTTTTCCGCATTCAGATGGCCAAAGGAAGATTGGTACTGTCGTGTGATTTCGTCAATCTCGTTACTCCATCGGATCATGGCATTTCAGTCTCTGTTTCAGGTTCATTGCACAAGTCATTGAGAACGACTATATACCTCAATACAGGATGATGATCAAAAATGAGAATTTTCACAACGGGTGATATACGAGACTGTTGTAGACTTTTAGAGCTCCGGAGTGTTATGACTATTTTCAAACGCATCCTGCTATTTCTGATTGCAGCCTGGATGACCGGCTGCCACTCCTGGCTTGCCGAAGAGCGGCCCGATCCGGTTCTTCTGATCTCTATCGACGGGTTCAAGCCAGCGTATCTGGATCGTATGGAGACGCCTCATCTGGACCAGCTGGCTGCATCCGGTGTGATGGCGGAGGCGTTAATTCCGGTCTTCCCGACCAAAACGTTTCCGACGCACTACTCCATGGTGACGGGCCTCTATCCGGAACAGACCGGTGTAATTTCGAATACAATGGCCGACCCTGACCTTGAAGAACGGTTTCGACTTTCCAATCAGGCAGCAATAACGGATGGCCGCTGGTATGGCGGGGAGCCGATCTGGGTAACGGCCGAAAAACAGGGGAGACGCTCTGCAACCTTGTTCTGGCCGGGTTCTGAAGCGGAGATCAATGGAATCCGTCCGGATCGATGGATGCCTTATGACGGTGGGCTCTCTTATACGGCCCGTGTCGATTCTGTAGTCGCCTGGCTGGATGAACCAGACGAGAGCCGTCCCGATTTACTCACACTCTATTTTCACTCTGTGGACAGTCGTGCACATCGCTACGGTACTGATTCGGATGAGGTTCGCCAGGCGGTCGAAGACGTAGATAGCCAGATCGGATATCTGATTCACCGGTTACAAGAGATCGGCCGATGGCCCGACATTAACCTGTTGATTACGTCCGATCACGGGATGGTGGACTTATCGGAAGAACGGGTGGTCTTTCTGGACGATATCATCGACCTGAAGAGTGTGGATGTGATTGACTGGACACCTGTGGCCATGATTCAGCCGAAGGAGGGGATGGCAGATGAGGTCTATCAACAGTTAAAAGCTGCAGAGATGCACTATCAGGTCTATCGTAAAGCAGAGATTCCGGAGCGTTTTCGGCTTCGTAACCACCAGAGAACACCGGAGATTGTCGTTCTGGCCGATTTGGGCTATACACTGACCAGCCATTCGTACTACTCCTGGAGAGGAATTATGGGGGCGGCTCATGGTTACGACAATCGCCACCCGGAGATGCACGGTATTTTTCTGGCAACCGGCCCCGCTTTTCGTAGCGGATATCAGTTCGGCCGGCTGGAGAGTATTCATCTTTATGCGCTCATGTGCAGGCTGCTTCGGGTTGAACCGGCACCGAATGAGGGCAGTTTCGAGGCGGTTCAACCCCTGCTTCAGTGAATCGTCTTTCGATTTAGTTCTGTTGGTGTCGAAAGGGCTGTGAAACCGATGCAGAGACTATTTGTGCTGAACCGGCAAGGTTCGTTTTGAACCGACTGGCGGATTACGGTTCTAACTACGCCTGTATGATTCGGATCGAATCTCCATCCGTGTACTTTTTCAGTTGCTCGGGGTTTTCAATAGTCCCGAGCGGGCTTACGGCAGAAGCCGGAACCAGGTTTTCCAGGTTGCTGCTCATGGGCGTCAATCCGAAGAAAATACAGAATGCGTTGGCTGGTGGCCAGAATGCAAGGTCGCCGACACGCAGAGATTCAATTCCGTTTTCGACCGGGTGGTTCACTGGAATTCCGAAATAGAACTCATTTCCCCAGGTGTTGAGGGTGGTTTCAATCGGGAGCGTATTGACAATTTTCTGAACGGTATCCGGGGCCAGTTCGGGATTTAATTCTGCGTGAAACGAGTCACCAGCGATTTCGATCGTAAGAGAAATCATAAGTATATAGCCAAGTTAAACAGGAGTTTTTTAGATGGTAACAATTTGACCGGTTTCAATCCACCGTCAGATATTCAGTTTCTTGTATGTCAATCAGTTTGGGGTATTATCCTCCCGGGAAGACGAATTTTTGTCCCTGTTTGTGGCTGCAAAATTACTTTGTCCGAATACATCCGAGAGGATGGCCTGCTCCAGATAACTTCGTTCTCCGTTACGGACCGGGATTCGGACGATCAGGTGAATCTCTCCGGCAGCGGGAGTCTGGATTGTAACTCTTGGATCGACGGACGGGATATCCAGTCCCCGCCTGTCACTAATTTTGTTCATGTATTCCCGGGCCTGTTTCAAATAGGGTTTGCAGTGGTGGTTTGCCGCCGAGAGAAGTTCTTTTTCAGCGGCCTGCCAGTCTTCATCCCGTTTGAAGGGGACGGTGAAGACGTGGAGAACATAGTCGTGCGTGTAACTCTCGTTGATGACCGGTTCGGAAACGAAGAGGGCGTTGGGAAGTACCGTCAACCGGCCGGTCCGTTGGTGTGTCAATTTACCGGGGCCAACTTCCATAATGGTTGTCGCCAGCAGATTCTGGTCCACCACATCCCCTCGAAAATCTTTAACCTGGATTCGGTCACCAATATTAAACGAACCTGCGGCCGTTTTGAGAATGGATCCGGTAATACAAAGAATCAATTCCTTGGTTGCGACCACAAATGCGACGGCAATGGCTACGATGGAGAGTGCAAGCGTTCGCAGTTCTGCTCCCCATATTGAGACGATCCCCAGAAGAAAAATCAGTAATAAGCCGTTTCTGGATTGCACAAGCCATTTTCTCCGCAACTCTGGAGAGGCGACATGCCGGCGGATAAACCGGGATGTGAGCGCCCTGAGTACAATCATGGTAATAATGAGTACGACCGTGCCGGCCAAAAGATTGGGGAACGAACCGGAAAAGGTAAGCGTTTCGGAAGAAAAGGAGTCAAGCATATACAGAGCAGTCAGTTTGTAGGTCTTATATGGATCATAAGATACGATTTGAGTACATTGATCCAATATGCATTGAGGTTCCAAAGAACCACGCCCAACCGAATTGACGATCAGGTACTTCACGCAGCAGCCGGGGTACATCACAGTATGTATGTCCGTTTTTAACTACGGGTTGAACCGGACTATTTCCAGGTTGAGCATCGTTGCGTAGGCGATCCAAAGTGCATACGGCAGGAAAAGGAGGGAAGCTGCCCGGTTCCGGCTTCTGAAAAAGAAGATCAGGATCACCCCAAGCAACACCGAAATAATAACCAGTCCGGCGAGCATCTCCTGCATGCCGAAAAAGACCCAGGACCAGATACCGTTCAGGGCCAGTTGAATGGCCCATAACATGAGGGGAAAAGAGATTTCGCCACCACTGTCCCTCCAGACGAGCCATCCGGCGAGTGCGATACAGATGTAGAGTACACTCCAGACCGGCGCAAAGAGCTCGTCAGGAGGTGTCCAGGAAGGTTTTTCAAGCGATTGATACCAACTTCCAGGCTCAAACTGTGTCGCGGTCCAGGCTGTTGCTCCAACCAGAAGGAAAAAAATCAGCAGAGAGAGAAGGGTCCGTATATTCATGGCTCACCTGTGTTCATGCGTTGACTCAGTAACGCTTGTTTGATGGACTGTACAGAAGAAAAGAGAATCCGGCATTCGGATTGTTACGAATCGAAAAACGCGTTAACCCCCGGCAAAATTCACCCACCGAGTCGCTCATTGCACAAAGCCCGGGTTGCCTCGCGGTCTTGCCGGGTGAGTGCAAGCGTTTTTTTGTTGGAATTGCCCCCTCATCGTTTTATGCATGATGGAGGCGGGATTCGAAACATGGTCCAACCCAAAGGCGTGGCCCAGTTCATGAGCCAGAACGCGTCGGAGGTCCATTTCGCTGGCAAAGTAGTTCAGAGCCTGCTGGTTACTTCGCTCTTGCTGTTGAAGTTGTTCAATCTCTTCTTTTTCTGCTTCCAGCAGGGATACGTCGTCCTCCACGAGTCCTCCCGCTTCATTTCCTTCACGAATCCAGCTGTTCAATTCCTCTATTCGTTGTTCGATCTCGGCCGTCTGTCGGCGAAACTGTTCGGAGCGTTGCTCAAACTGCTCAACCAACTGGCCATACTCCTGTTCAAGGGCATCAATTTCGGCTCTCCGAGCCCGGACGCGCTCCTGGAACTGTCGTTCATTGTCGGTGAGTTCCTGCCGTTCATCATAAACAAACCGGAGACGTATACCTCGATGCTCATCGTACCTTGCTTCGAACTCGTCAAGAGCTATCGACCAGAGTTGAATAGCCTCTTCCACAAGACGTATCACATCCTTTCTGGAGATCATAAACCGCTCTTCAATCTCACCGACTGACTGTTGAAACGATATTTGGCATCGATTTTCTTCATTCATCGAGTCTTCGGGAAGAGGAGGCACTACCGGTCGAAGTAGTGGTTCCTGGTCCAATTCAGCGGAAGGCTTATCGGATTCTGCCGAGGAGCTGCAGGAGCCAAGAAGTATCGGGAGGGCAAGCAGTGTGAGAAGTACGTGCAGGGTGGGTTTCAAAACGATTATAGCATTATCTGTATAGGAGCGGTGATCGGTTCAGACACGTAAGATAGAAAATCTGCGGGATGAACCGATACTAAATCAGCCGGAATCAACGGGAGGGTTCTGAAGAGAAGTTATACTGGAAGGTCAGTCGGGATGAGCGGGACGACCAGCTGAACCGGGTTCCGTGGTTCAGTATCCGGCCCTGCATGAATAGCCCAGAAGCAGAAGTACGGCTTTTCTCAATGTCCGAAATAAACTAATAAGAGAAAATCTGATCAGAATACCGGCGGTTCGGACCCTGTGGCATCCGGTGAACTGTCGGGAGAGTTTTCGGCTTGGCCCGGACGAAGCATGGTGAAGCAGACAATGACAAAAAGAAAACCGGCCAGGGCACTGACATAGAAAGTGGTGTTGATCCCAGATGACAGGTAGACCAATCCCAGCAGATAAGGTCCAAGAGACTGGCCGATTCGCATAACAATCCAGTTGACGGATAGAAATGCGGCGCGGTATTCACTGGGTGCCGAACCTGTCAGAAGAGTCAGAATACTTGGGATGTTGATGCCCTGGGCGACACCGAACAGAGTAATCGGTAATACAAAGAACCAGATCGTTTCGATTGTGGGTATGATCAGAAAGATAGCTGTGTAGAGTATAGCAGCTGTAGTGATCAGATGTTTGCTGCTGAAACGTTGAATCAGTATGCCGAGTCTGGCTGAGGTCAAAGCTGTGACAAAGGATGAACCGGAAAGAATGAGTCCGATGCTCAGGGCACTTTTTCCAAAACGCTCGTCCAGTAGGATGGTGAAAAAGGTGATATAGCCGCCATAAAGGATGATGAATGTGAGAAACATGCAAATCAGCAGGCCGATGACGGTGCGGGACATCAGGGCGGACTTGATCTCCCGGAGATAGATCCCGAGACTCAGGCTGTTCCCGTTACCGAATGGCTCCAGACTGTAGATGGCAAACATTCCCACCGGGATGGCCAGGAGACTCAGATAGAAGGGGGCGTACCAACCAATGACGGCGAGGGCTCCTCCAAGTGCGGGATAGATGGCTGTACCGATACTGAGCACGCTCCCGTTGTATCCCATGACGGCTGCCCGTCGGTTTCCGGAGTAAAAATCTCCGATTAGTGTGAGATTCAGAACACCGAGGGCGGCGCTTCCACCACCCTGTACCGCCCGGTAGAGAAGGAGTTGCTCAAACGAGGTTGTGAACGCACAGGCTGTTCCGGCCAGCCCGAAGACGAAAAGCGAGGGGACCAGAATCACCTTTCGATTGTATCGATCAGCGAGGACTCCGAAAACAGGCGTCAGAAGAATGCCAGGCAGTGTAAAGAAGGTGATCAGCAGCCCGATCTGTCCGGTGGAGACCTCCATGGCATCGGCAATGGAGGGGAAGGCGGGTGCGATGCTTGACACCCCCATGACAGAAGTTAGAGTTACCCCGAAGATGAGGTAGAGATGACTCTGTTTTTCCGGTTTCCGGGTCGTAGGGTCCGTTGAATTCAAAGGGCTGTTTTCAGGCTGAAATTACGGGTCTAAAATAGAAATTTTGAAATATTTAATTAGGGGCATTCGTTAAAAAATAATCACGAATAGGATTGGAAAAGAGTCCCGAAAAGTTCTTACAATCCAGACAATTTGCGATTAGGATACCATCCTGAACAAAACATCTATCAATTTTGCTGGTAAAAGACGAAGTACTCAAGAATATTGAGAGCAAGCAATACACAATCAAGTTTGCGAAAACAGAGGAAGAGGTTACTGCTGCGCTGAAGCTGCGCTACCAGGTCTTTAAAAAGGAGCTGAGCAGGAATTTCGGTTTCGATGACGGCATCGATGTAGACGAATATGATGACCAGGCTCACCATCTAATTGTCGTTCACAACGAATCGGATACCGTGGTAGGCACCTACCGTATGCAGACATACGAGGAAGCCTCCCGGCATAACGGTTTTGTGAGTGGCGATCGGTACCTGCTGGAAGACCTGCCGGATGAGGTTCTGAAGAATGCCGTGGAGGTGGGCAGAGCGTGTATACGAAAGGAGCATCGGAGTGGCCGGGTACTGTTTCTGCTCTGGAAAGGCTTCGCAGGATATTTGAAATTTTTTAAAAAGCGATATCTGTTCGGATACACTGCGCTCGAATCGAAAGATCCCGATGTCTTACTCAATACGTATGAACACCTGAAGAAGAAAGGATTTGTTCACGATCAATACAATGTTGGTATCAGGAATGAATTTCAGCTCCCTCGTCGGAAACTTTCGGCCGATTCAGATGAGATCGACGTTCCGCCCCTGCTCCAAAACTACCTGGATGTCGGTTCCAGAGTGTGCAGCCTTCCATCCATGGATCGAGAACTGGAACTGGCACATTTTCTAATCCTGTTGGATATTGAGAATATCCCCGAGCGGACGCAAAAGTTGTTTTTCAGATAGGGTACTTTTCTACTTTAATAAACGGATCGGTACGGCATGGTGAGACCTTTACGGATTCTGTACAGACTTCCAGCTATCTTGATCTATACGATCCTGACCTATGGAATCTACCTGATTGGATATTTGTTTAGAAACCTGTTCAGAAAACCGACTGCCGCCTGTCGCAACCGATTCATGCTTGTCTGGTCACGTGGGATGAGTCGAATTTTGTCTATGCAGACGAAGGTCGTGGGAACCCCGCCCGAACCACCCTTTTTTCTGGTCTCCAACCATCTGGGCTACATTGATATTGTACCTCTTTTTCTCCATTTAGATTGTACGTTTGTAGCCAAAAAAGAGGTGCGTTCCTGGCCTGCACTCGGCTTTATGGTGAAGACTACAGGTGTCATTTTTGTGGATCGTACAAAACGGTCCGATGTTGTGCGGGTCAACGAAATTATTTCCAGGAGTTTGAATAAACATCAGGGGGTGGTGATGTTCCCGGAGGGGACCACATCCGGTGGGAAATCCATACTTCCGTTCCATCCGTCTTTGCTTCAGTTTCCGGCGACAACCGGTCGTCCGGTTCACTACTGTTCCCTTCGCTACGAAACCGACCGGGACAGCGGTGATTTGCCGGCAGTGGAGAGTGTCTGTTTTTATGGTGCCCGTCAGTCCCTTCCAAAACATTTGATGAAACTGGCAGGGAACCGTCGGATTTACTGTACGTTGCGATTTGGAGAGGAGACTGTCCGTAACGACGACCGGAAAGAACTGGCTCGGGAGCTTCACCAGTCGGTGACGTCCATTTTTGAACCAATGACGGGATGAACCCGGTCCGTTGTCACCCGGTCTGTGATCGTTGGGGCTTTGTTACAGACTCTTGACAATCTCCTCTATGGGTGTCTCTCCCTGATTGAACTTAATCGCTTTGCCGATGGTATTGTCGTGAATCAGTGCCAGCCGGGCTAATTCGGCTACATCTTCCCTGGGTACTCCTCTGGATTCAGCAGGATTCGTAATTGTGATTCTACCACTTCCGGGCTTATCCAGTAGCCGGCCGGGGCGGAGAATCGTATAGTCTAATTTCATGGACATCAATAAACGGTCGGCGTAATACTTGGCGATGTAATACGATTTGATGGGAGATTGCTGAAAGGCATTACGGTCACCGGCATGGATGGCGCTAACCATGACGTAGCGCGAGACTCTTGCTTTTTTTGCAGCCTCCATCGATTTTACAGCACCGTCCAGGTCGATGGAAAATGTTTTGTCGAGTCCTGTGCTGCCGCCGGAACCTGCAGAAAAGACTACTGCGTCTATTCCTGTCATTGCATCAGCCAGTGACTCAACACTCTCCTCCAGGTCTGCAATTCGGGTGTCAATATTTTGTTGTTCAAAATACTTCTTCTGTGATTCTTTGCGAATGGCTGCAGTCGGTGACATCCTGGAAGAGCTGAGCTTGTCTGCCAAAATTCTTCCGACTTTACCATTTGCTCCAATGATCAATACCCGCTTCATGCCACTTCTCGGATTTGATGATTGTTCTGTTTCGATTCTTTAACAAGATCAAGAATAATTGACGGATTTGAAATTCAAAACTCCGCACGGGCTTTCAGAACAGAATTCATTTGTTCAAAGCCGGTTCGGGTTTTGGTATTCAGCTGTTTCCACAGATGCGTTTATGACAATATCGGTGCTGATGGATTTCATGATTTGTGGTCTGCAGGTCTGTTGTCAGAATCACTTCAGGGGAGTTCACTAAATGGACTGTACTTTCATCCAAACAGTGAAGGTGCCTTCGTCCTGAATGATCGATGAAATTAATGACAGTGTTGGTGGGATACAGACCAGGATGTACCGGGAGGGCACTCCCGGGGGCGGTCATCACCGGTAACAGTCAGCCATACAATAAACAGCCCCAACATTACGGCAACAACTACACCGATCATGCCCAGTTTTGAAGAGAGATTTGATTGATCCTTCTTTTGGCAACAGTTTTTGTACTTTTTTCCACTTCCGCAGTGACAGGGATCATTCCGATTGAGTTTGGCTGCCATAATATAATCTCCACTTGTGAAATCACTCTACAGAATAATTAAGACAATTGAAGCACATCATGCCAATTTATTCTCGTGCCAACTCAGGCTTTGTTTCCCCTTGCGACGACAAACTCTCCCGGTATATTAAACCCCGTGGCGTTTCGATAGTGGGCGATGGAGTCCAGATACTCCTTATGGGCTTCTTTTCGTGTTTTGTCATCAAACTTGTTATAAGCCAATGCGACCGGGCCACCGGAAAAAGCGGCAAGAAGTGCCTCTTCCGGTTTGGAGTAGTATAGGGATGTCCTGAATCGCTCAACCTCGATATGTTGATAACCGGCAGCTTCCAATGTATGTACAATGGTATTTCCCGTTCCCTGTTGGAAAAAAAGCGGACAAACATCAGAGGCAACACGTTTGTCAACGATGGGAAAAATGTCTGCCCATCCGCATTGTTTTCGTTCTCCCCAGATGGCGATCACTGTACGACCACCGGGCTTAAGAACCCGGCGCATTTCTTCAAGTGCTTTGGCAGGATCCGGCATATACATGATACCGAGGCTGCAGATGGCGGCGTTATAGCTTTCAGAGTCCAGATCCAGGTCCTCGGCGTCCAACCTTTTAAACTGAATATTATTAAGGTTTTGTTTTTTTACCTCCCTTGTTGCGATGTCTATCATCTCCTGTGAGATGTCCGATGAATCAACCTGGCCGTGCGGGCCAACTGCGTTGGCGATTCGGAAGGAGACCAGCCCTGTTCCACACGAGGTCTCGAGGACTCTCTCTCCGGATTGCAAGTTTGCCATTTTTAACAACATGTCCTGAGCAGGCTTCAGTTGCTCCTTCCAGGAAGATTCATAGAAAGAAGCGGCTTTGTCCCAGCCATATCGTTGAACACGTCTCTGCAGTTCAGGTTTCATGATCCTGTTTCAGACTTGTTGGATTCTCGATTAAAACAGATTTCTCGCTTAACTGGAATAGCCCGCTTGAAATCGTCCAGAACCGGGCTGTGCAGGTCGGCCTCTTCAATCATGGCTGCGACTTCTTCTTCACCGGCGGAACTTTCGATGTAGACTTTGTAGCGTAATTCCTTGAATCCGGGCGGGCGATCGTCAATATGCAACATCCCTCTGGCATCCATGTCGGACGCGACTTCAATCTCCAGTTTATCAATCGTTATGCCACGCAATACTGCTTGCTGTGAATAGGCAATCGCGAGACAGCTCCCAAGTGCACCCCGCTCCAGAATACCCGGACCGGGTCCGGCATCGTTACCGCCTTCGCCAGTGCCAATATCTACTTTGAACGTCCAGTGCTTGTGCTTTACTTCACAAGTGGTACCGTCAAATAATCGAATATTGGTAACAGCGGTACTGATCCCAGCGGAAGGGCGGAGTTTGACTGCCTTTTGATTCCGTTCGAACGCATTTTTAATCTCTTGCGGTGTTGACATATCTACTCTGATTTGAATTGTATTGACAACATACAATTTATCAAAAGTCAATAAATATCAAAGCTTTGAGGATATACTCTAACTTGAAAAGTTGTCTCCACACGGATCTCGCTTACTATTCAGCGACAGTTAAAATTTAGCTCCGGAGCTTCTGTTCAATGATCTGCTGAAGCTCCGGCATCCGTACAACACCTGGCTGCTGCCAAAGTATTTGTCCTTTTCTGAAGAGGATCAGATTAGGGATTCCACGCACTTGGTATTTAATTGCAACATCGGGATTACGTTCGGTATCGATCTTGATAATATAAAGCCGGTCTCCCATTGCCTTTTTCAATTCTTTTAGTATGGGAGACATCATTTTGCACGGGGCACACCAGTCCGCGTAGAAATCTACCAGAACAGGTATATCTCCCTTGATCAATTCACTGAACCCTTTCTTTTTTACTGTTGAACTCTCCATGATAATCGTAATTGTTATACGTCTATTTCTTCTGCAGAGAAACGTATAAAAGTTGAAAATCGTTCTTTGGTAAGACTACAAAGTTATTTTAGGAAGCTTCTTTTCGATCATCTCCCGTCGCGGCTCAAGCCAGGGAGGAAGGATCAGCTTCTGACCCAGACGGTCTGGCTCCTCGTCCACATCGTAGCCAGGGCCGTCAGTCGTGATTTCGAATAACACCCCGCCAGGTGACCGGAAGTAGACAGAGTGAAACCAGTGACGGTCGATTACACCAGTCGGATGGAGTCCCATGTCCATGACCCTATCCCGGAGTGTAGCCAGCTCATCATCATCTTCGGCACGGAATGCGACATGATGAATGGAGCCACGACCATTTGCAGACAGCTTCGATTCATTCGTCTCGATAATCACGGACCCGCCGATGGGAGCATCGGATGCACAGTGCCATGTGTTTTCTGACTGTTCGGCTTCCTGAAATGAAAACACCTGCTTTAGCACCTCAGCCGTCGGTTCGTGATCCTGTAAACGAAGAGTCGTACCCCGAAATCCCAAGATCGTCCTGGTTTACAGATTTCTTCACCAGACGCATGCCCAGCGATTTGACGTAGAAGTCTGCATTTCGCTGAGCATCACCGGAAAGTGCCGTGATGTGATGGATCCCCTTATGGTGTTTGTTCATGAACGATTACTCCTGCTCATCAGAGGTGACGGTTCCTTCCCGGGATTCCGCTTCTTCGGATTCGTGCATGTGTGCGACAATCCATTCTCCGTCACTATTTTGATGCAAAACGAGCGTGTAGAGGAAGCGCGTCCCGCCCCATTCATCACCCTGCCACAATCCGTTTAGCGTGCCGTCGAACGTTACCCAGGCAACAGAATCCCGAACGTTCACGTCGGTATTCCAGTAGTCCACGCTGAAATTTGTCAGGTTCTGGCTATGGGTCGCAATCAGGTCCTCTGCATTGATTCGTTCGGCACGTTCGGTAAACAGAACCCAATCTGGAGCTACACGGTCATTGAAAGCGTCCAGATCCTGAGCTGTCAGTGCATCCCACATTCCATCAACGGCCTCCAGGACGGCTTCTTCTGTAGCTTCACTGTTTTGTTGGTTGGTCGATTCCGACATGTTTCCTGAACAGCCGGCGGTCAGCAGTGTGAGGATAATTCCTGTAAAAAGTATTTGTCTGGACATGAGTTTTGTAGTTTTACATTACGGTTCTGATTTACAGCAGTAGCTTGAACAGGTATAGGGTTTTTCGATTCTGAATAGCTATACCTTTACATAACCCATTTTTTACTGAGTAGTCAACCGGGTTTGGATAAATTTTCATGGAAATGTATTTATGCGTTTTTGTTTGATCGATATATGAATGTCAGAGTCAGGCTGGCCAAAACAATAGAATAAGTGGTGTTGCCAGGAGTAGTATGATTATATCGAGGGGGAGTCCCATTCTCCAGTAATCGCCGAATTTGTAGCCACCTGGCCCCATGACAAGCCCGATAGTCATCCACAGAGGGAATTCAGTACCAAGAGTGAGGATCTGTTCGGCTACCAGGTCGGCTGCTCCACTCGTCTCAAATGCTGTTCCAACCGGAATCATGGCACCGAGCAGAACAATTACCGGCCAATCAATATGTTCGTACAGATCCTTGACGGGCAGGACTCCGGCAAGAATCATCGTCACAACTCCGGCTGTAAAGGCGATCTCTACTTGTAGCAGGCCAGTAAGAACAGTCGCGATGACTCCCGAAAATATCGTTAGTGCAACGATCAACTGGCTCGGTTTTCCAATGCTGAGATCTCGTTCGACGAGGGGAAGGCATTTCATGGAGTTGATCACATCGTCGATGGACTCGCTTCATCCTCTTCAGATGCGGATAAGTTCGCTACAGACTGTTCCATGAATATCGGATTGATCGGTAACTTTGACTTCAGTGATGTAGTTTTCTATTTCGAATCGATCGGAGTCAGAGGATTTCCCAGATCTCTTAGGCAGTAGCCGCCAACCGACCATGGAGATGAACAGAATACCTGCAAGGCTAACTGATAAACCAACAGGAGAGAAGTCGAACATGCCGAAGGCTTCTCCGTTGTAGTCGGATCGGAAAGTGGCGATTAGAATGTTCGGTGGTGTGCCTATGAGGGTATTCATACCACCAAGTATGGATGAAAAGGAGACGGGCATCAGAATATATGATACAGGATGACCATTTTTTCGGGCCAAATGGATTGAAACTGGCATCAGGATTGCGAGAGCACCAATGTTGTTCATAAAGGCCGATGCAACAGCTGTGACAAGACAGAGGACGATTATCTGGATATAGAGGTTATTTCCCGTCTTGTTGATCAATTTGGCAAGTAGATCTACCAGTCCGGATCTCTGCAGAGCACGGCTGATTAACAGTACGGCCGCAACTGTTATCACTGCAGGGTGCGCAAAACCGGTAAAGGCACTCTCCGAGGGAACGACGCCCTGCAGTACCAGGAACAATAGTGCCAACAGGGCGACAACGTCATATCGCCATTTTCCCCAGATGAAGAGGATCAGAGTGATGAAGAGAGTGGCAAAAACTGTCAGGTGATCCATTCCGATAGTTTGGGGTTAGTTGTCGTATTACCGTTACATGTACGTTAATTTCGGGCTTATCTGTCAGAGTTCAATGGCATCCGGCGGACTTCGTACACAATAGTGCCGTAATGTACTATTTTAATAGAAAAATCAGATGATAACATCTATTCGGATTTGTCGGAATGTTTTGGGCATAATTTTCATTATAAAGAGTAAGTAATCGCAATAAAAATATTGTAATCATACAATGAACAATCTAAAGATCAAGGGTAACTGGAACGAACTGAAAGGTAAACTTAAACAGAAATATGGAGAGCTCAGCGATGATGATCTTGCGTATGTAGAAGGAAAAGAAGACGAACTCCTGGGACGGTTGCAGAAAAAACTGGATAAAACGCGAGAAGAGATCGCCTCTGAAATCCGGAGTTGGATCGATTGATCTTATAAACAGAATTGATACAGCTCATAATCAATATCTGTCGGAGATCGATTTAAATCGATGGGATCATTTGGTACCTTCATTTTATTAGAATGGATAATGACATATCCACTGTTTTGTGTGGAGACACGAAGTTATGTCTCTTCAAATTTAAATCAGACAAAGAGCATATGAGTAACGAAAGTAAATGTCCATTTCACCACGGTGCCAAACGGGAAAGTGCGGGGGGAGGAACCCGGATTCGTGATTGGTGGCCCAATAAACTGAATCTGAATATTTTGCGTCAGCACTCCACGCTGTCCGATCCGATGGATGAAGATTTTGATTATGCGGAAGAGTTTCAGAAGCTTGATCTGGATGCAGTTAAAAAAGACATTTTTGATTTGATGACTGATTCCCAGGAGTGGTGGCCGGCAGACTTCGGGCACTATGGTCCACTCTTTATCCGTATGTCATGGCACAGTGCCGGAACCTACCGGGTTGTGGACGGACGCGGGGGAGGTGGAACAGCCAATCAACGGTTTGCGCCTCTGAACAGCTGGCCGGATAACGTGAACCTGGACAAGGCCCGCATGCTGCTATGGCCGGTGAAGAAAAAGTATGGCCGCAGCCTTTCCTGGGCAGATCTACTCATTCTGGCCGGGAATTGTGCGCTGGAGTCCATGGGCTTCAAAACATTTGGATTTGCCGGTGGTCGTCAAGACGTTTGGGAGCCGGAAGAAGATGTGAACTGGGGAGCCGAACAGGAGTGGCTCGGTAGTGAACGCCACGATGAGGAAGGGAATCTGGAAGGTCCTCTGGCGGCTGACCATATGGGACTTATTTACGTGAATCCTGAAGGCCCGAATGGTGAGCCGGATCCCAAGAAGGCCGCTCACTTTATTCGCCAGTCATTCGCCCGAATGGCGATGGACGATGAAGAGACTGTTGCACTAATTGCCGGTGGACACACGTTTGGGAAGGTACATGGCGCGGCCCCGGAAGAGCACCTGGAAGGCTCCCCGGAGGAGGCTCCGATCGAACAGCAGGGATTGGGCTGGAAGAATACCTATGGTACCGGAAAAGGAGCCGATACCATCACCAGTGGCCTGGAGGGAACCTGGACACAGACTCCAACCGAGTGGAGCAATCGGTTTCTGGAGAACCTGTTCAATTATGAATGGGAACTGACCAAGAGCCCAGCCGATGCCTGGCAGTGGAAGCCGAAGGATGGTGCAGGGGAAGGGACTATTCCGGATGCCCATGATCCAGAGAAGAAACACGCTCCCTTCATGCTCACAACGGATCTCTCGCTGAAGGTAGATCCGGCCTATGAGAAGATCTCTCGGCGTTTTTTGGAGAATCCGGACGAGTTTGCCGACGCCTTTGCCCGCGCCTGGTTCAAGCTTACTCATCGAGACATGGGTCCCAAATCACTTTATCTGGGACCGGAAGTACCGGAAGAGGAACTTCTCTGGCAGGATCCGATTCCTGAAGTGGACCATGAGCTCATTGACGGGTCTGATATTGCAAAACTGAAGAAGGAGCTTCTTGGATCGGGCCTTTCGATCTCCGAGCTGGTTTCCACCGCCTGGGCGTCGGCTTCCACCTACCGAGAATCGGACAAACGGGGAGGGGCCAACGGAGCGCATATTCGTCTGGAACCACAGAAGAATTGGGAAGTGAACAACCCGAAGCAGCTGACTAAAGTTCTGGAGACGTTGGAGGGGATTCAGAAGGCCTTCAATGATGCTCAGAATGGAGGCAAGAAAGTCTCTCTGGCCGATTTGATTGTGCTGGGTGGAAGCGCGGCGATCGAAAAGGCAGCCGAAAAAGCGGGATACAAGATTGAGGTTCCCTTTACTCCGGGGCGTACCGACGCCTCCCAGGAGCAGACTGATGTCGAGTCCTTTTCCTGGCTGGAGCCGGCGGCCGATGGATTCCGCAATTACTATACCACCAAATTTGACGCTACGGCCGAAGAGATGCTCGTGGACCGAGCGCAACTCCTGAACCTGACAGCTCCGGAAATGACGGTCCTGTTAGGCGGTCTTCGTGTACTCGATACAAACTACGATGGTTCGAAACATGGAGTCTTTACCGAAAAACCGGGAACGCTGACCAATGACTTTTTCACAAACCTGCTCACCTTCGATACCACATGGAGTGCTGCCTCGGACGATCAGCAGCTTTTTGAAGGAAAGGATCGAGCCAGCGGCGAGGTAAAATGGACGGGAACCCGTGCCGATCTGATCTTCGGATCTAACTCGGAGCTTCGTGCCGTTGCCGAGGTGTATGCGTGTGATGATGCCGACGAAAAGTTTGTCAAGGACTTCGTCGCTGCATGGACCAAAGTGATGGAGTTGGACCGATTCGACCTGAAATAACGAATCTTTGATGATGGACCGGTGTACGATCGGTCCAGTATCGGGAAGGAATACGAGAGAAAGGCGTCCTGAGAGATCAGTCTGCTTTTTTCTGTTTACGAGTTCAGGTTCAGCCGGAACTCTGCCGCATCCAGGATCGCTTCCAGCATTCGAGCATAGGAGAGTCCTCCGATCTGGCTCATTTTGGCCAGGTGTCCGTCCCAGCACCAGCCCGGGTTGGGATTCACTTCCAGCAGTTTCGGCTCGTCCTTGGCATTGAGACGCCAGTCGAAGCGGCAGTAGTCGCGACACTCGAGACGACGAAGCAGTTGCAGACTATGATGGATGAGCTCCTGTTCGGTTTTAGCCGGCAGGGTGGCGGGGATCGATTTCAGGGATCTCATGTAGGGGGAGTCGGGCAGCCACTTCGCCTCGTACCCACAGATCTTTGGCAGATGTTCGGGAAGATCGGAGTAGTCCTCCTCGATGACTGGAAGAACCGTGTAGTTGGTGGTATTTCCGATGATCCCGACCGATATTTCAGCACCGGTCAAAAACTCCTCGACCAGAATCGGTTTGCTGTACCCATACTGTTTGCGAATCTGCAGGATCGCCTGTGCCAGTTCACCCACTGTCTCGGCTACGTTCTTTTGAGTAATCCCGAAACTGGAATCACCGAAGTTAGGCTTGGCAATTACAGGAAAGGGAATGTCCAGTTCGAAGAGCTTCTCATCGGCTGTGATGACAAACGCATCGGCCACCGGTACCCCGATCTCGGTAGCAATCCCCCGGATCAGTGATTTGTCGTAGCAGTAGGCGAGTGTCTGCGGATTGGAGCCGCTATAGGGGATGTTCAGAATTTCCAGAAGGGCTGGTATATGCAACTCCTGTACGGCGCGGTTGCCAAATCCTTCGTCGCAAAGGTTCAGAACCAGGTCCGTTTCTCCCCTGAATTTTTGCAGGTCGGTAATGAGGGTTCGGTGGTTGTTCAGAAAACGGAATCGGTAACCATCGAGGGTTCCGAGGGCCCTTTTGAGTTGCTCGATTGTTTCGTAGTCGTCACTGTCGAAGACGGCATCCGGCTTTACCACGTCGTTCAGGGTCGGATCGCCCATAACGACCGTAATAGTCTTGACTGCTGTCTCGGTATCTGATGGTGTATTTGGTTTGTCTGCCCGGGCGGTCAGGATGAAGCGCTGTTTCATCATGCCCAGATCCTGGTTGCGCAGGGATTCTGTCTCCAGATTGCCGTGGAAGGTGACCTCGGCGAAGTCCACTTCTTCGACGAGTTGGCGCAGTTGATCCCGGGTGTAGAGCCGCTCGGCATAGAACTGATCCACAATCACACCCTTTTCATTGTGTGTAATGATCTCGCGAGAGATCAGCCGTTCGTTGTCCGACGCCAGAGTGCGTTCCCGACAGACAAAGTGGTTTCGGTCGATCCATTCCCAACTTCGGGGGATGAAATTTTCACGAAGATACTCCCCATCGGCAATGTCCATTAACAGGCGCCCACCTGGCTTCAGGACACGAAAGATCGCCTTCAGAATTCGTTGGTCGTCCTCGACCGTTTCGAAGTATCCGAAGCTGTTACCCAGGATGGTGACCACATCGAATGTGTCTGCTTTCCAGGGAAGCTTTCGGACATCTCCTTCCTTGAAAGTAATCGTGAGCCCCTGTTTTCGGGAGATGGTACGGGCGCGCTGAATTAGATAGTGTGATCGATCCAGTCCGTATAGATTATAGTCTCCCCGACCGGCCAGCTCGATCAGATGTCTTCCCTGACCACATGCCAGATCCAGAATCGTATCCCCATCCCGAAGGGAGAGGATCTTCTGGAAGAGTGTCACTTCGCTGGAGGTGATTCGGGCGTCTTCGACCACATCGGCGTCGGTTTTCAGATACATGGAGTTGAAAATACGTTTCCACCAATCGGCTGGGAGGTGGTGTTCCAGGTTGTCTACGGGACCGGCCCGGAGTGGTTCGTTGCCATTGAGGTGGGTGGAAGCAGGGGTTTCTTGTTTCATTGGTTGAACAGGTTGTTCATGAGTGAGTGATTCAGATAGTCACCTCCAGAAACGCAGCGAATCACAGTTGGGGGAAGGGAGTAGAAATGCGGTCTCCTTGGGTCCTCAGGAAGGCTCTGTCGGTGAGTGCCAGTTCAGGCAGTAATTCAATGTAAGGGTTTGGATGGACAGCAGAAAGAGATGAGGAAAGAGAGAAAAAAATATTTTTTTAAAATGTCTGGAATTTGGAGCAAGATTTCCTGTGTATGAAATAAAAAAAGAGGCAGAGATTCTTCTCTGCCTCTTTCGAGTTGCTTATCGTCGGTTTCGTTGCCGGTTGCCGGCCTTGGGTCGTCGAGATCGTTGCTGCCGTTTCGGCTTCGACCGGCCAGGATGGCCACCGCCTCCACCGGTTCGACCCGAAGGGGCTGTTGGAGTGGGGGCTTCCATCGTTAGTTTGGAATGCTCGACCACGGGGACCCGTTTGGCGATCAATTTCTCGATGTCGCGCAGATAGTCTTGCTCCGAGGAATCACAAAACGAGAGAGCGGTTCCGTCGGCTCCTGCACGGCCGGTTCGGCCAATACGGTGGACGTAGGTCTCCGCTTCGTTGGGCAGATCAAAGTTGATGACATACTTGAGTTCGTCCACGTCGATGCCACGGGCGGCGATGTCGGTGGCTACGAGAACGCGTGTCTTCTGATCCTTGAAGTTTCCAAGGGCACGCTGCCGGGCCGCCTGAGATTTATTCCCGTGAATCGCTTCGGCTCCGATATTCTCTTTGTTCAGCATTTTGACCACCTTGTTGGCCCCGTGTTTGGTACGGGTAAAGACCAGCGCCGACGGGATCTCCGGGTCCTTGAGAAGTGAAACAAGCAGGGATTTCTTGTTCGATTTTTCGACAAAGTAGACTCCCTGCTGAATCGCTTCAACGGTCGGGGATTCCGGTTCAATCTCCACTTTCGCCGGGTTGTTCAGCATCGATTGGGAGAGTTTCACAATGGCCGGTGGCATTGTGGCCGAGAAGAAGAGTGTCTGGCGTTTTTTGGGGACTGCCTTTAGAATCTTCTTGATGTCGTTGATGAAGCCCATATCGAGCATGCGGTCCGCTTCGTCCAGAACCAGGATCTCTACATTCGAAAGTGAAAGATGTCCCTGGTTCATCAGGTCGAGCAGTCGACCGGGAGTGGCAACAACAATGTCCACGCCACGGTTCAGTTTATTAACCTGACTCTTCTGGTTCACCCCGCCAAAGATTACGACGGTGGAGAGCCCGGTGTATCGTCCGTATCGTTTGAAACTCTCGTCAATCTGGATG